>JAJPYW010000283.1:0-2597 GCA_021204715.1 Prevotellaceae bacterium | reverse complement strand
GTGCGGTACTTCTTGCCGATGGTCAAGGGCACCTTCTCGATGGCGTCGGACTCACCGGTCAAGGAAGACTGGCTGACGAACAAGTCCTTGGTCTCGATGATACGCATATCGGCCGGAATCATGTCGCCGGCAGAGAGCATGACGATATCGCCGGGTACCAACTGCTCGATGGGAATCTCCTGGTCGGGCACGCCTTCGCGCTTTACGTAGCAGGTGTTCGTCACCATCTTCTTCAAAGCCTCACCTTCCTTGTTGGCTTTGTACTCCTGCACGAAGCGCAGGATGGCGCTAAGTACAATCATCGTCACGATGATAATGATGGTGGTCCAATCCTTTTCTCCAGGTTCAGCCATCAATACATCCAAGAAGAACGAGATTACTACCAAGACGGTCAGCACGCCGATGAACGGATTGATGAACGCTTTGGCAAACATCACGATGGGATTTTTCTTCGCCTCGTGAACTACCTCATTCTTCCCGAAAAGAGCTTGTCTCTTTTCCACCTCCTCGGCACTCAAACCACTCTTGGTGGTCTGAAAGTAATTGTAAACCGAGTCGAGCGATTGTCCTGCAGCCAAGAATACCTTCTCGGCATTGAAAGAGAATCGGTCATCATGTTTCTTTTTCTTAGACATGTTACTTTCGTTTTAAATGGGTTAATAATAAATTGAAACAATCACCTTTTTCGCGGCGCGAAGGTAGGCAGAAGCCCTTTGGGGCTGGGTTAGAAACCTATTAAAACGGCATTAGAAAACCATTAGAAAACAAGCGGGCAATTCTAATGCCTTTCTAATAGTCGGCAGGGCGGCCGTTCCAAGGGAAAGCGGTATCTTTGCAGTCAAATCACCTCAAAAACAGGCAGGCCGCATAGAAGCCGTAAAGGGTATGGAAAGCGCTATCTCCGTTGACCGATAACGAATATGCCTTATACCTTATATATATTATATATAGGAACTTCTACCTTATTATATTATACCTTATTATATAGGGCAATGGGCGGACGGGAACACACATGGGGTAGATCCTATACCTATTTATATATACGCTGGCGCGTCTATTTGCGCCCGAAGTCGGCGGGTATCTCACCCCACTGCTTGGTATTCCATTTCAGTAGAGGAACGGTGTAGCTGTTCTGGGCCAGCCACTTCTCGGCACGGTCTATCAACTGGAACAGGGACTCGGTGCGCCCGTCGCGCGGCAGCTTGGTCTTGCACTTCTTCTGCCGCACCCAGCTGATGGCGTTCGCGCTGTCGCTGTAGACGGGCATCTGCAACCCTTTTTGTTTGAGCAAGGCAAGGGCATGGACAATGGCGAGGAACTCCCCGATGTTGTTGGTGCCATACACAGGCCCGAAGTGGAATATCTCCCTCGGGGCGGCCAAGTAGATGCCACGATACTCCATCTGCCCGGGATTGCCGCTGCATGCCGCGTCCACGGCGAGGCTTTCGGCCTCCACGGCAGGGGGCAATGTGGGGGCGGCCTTTAGGGCAGTGGCAGGTTGGGCAGTGGTCTTGACAGTGGCTTTGATGGCGGTCTTGCTGGCGGTCTTGCTGGCGATATACTCCTCGGGCGAAGCGTTCACGGCACGCTCCGCCTCTTCACGGCTGTCGAAGGCCTTGTACTTCGCCCCTTCGTATCCCTTCACTTGCAGAAGGCAGTCGCGCCAAGAGGTGTAGATGCCGGGAGCGACACCCACCCATACTACATAAAACTTCTCTTTTCTCATAAGCGGCTGTAAGGAGGGTGTGTCAAAACTCGAATATCGCGCTTCGGAGGCCGTTAGGCCGACCAAGCCTCCCCTCTACGAGGGGAGATGAGCTTTCTTGGAGGGGTGGTCAAGCAAGGTCCCCGAAGGGGGTGTGTCTTTTGACACACCCTCTCAATACCCGGCAAAGATAAAAAGAACTGCCGTTTTATGCGTTGATTGGCATGAAAAATTGTATACCTTTGCCCGACGAAACAAGTAGAGGCAAGACAACTATGACACGTATCTTCTTGACCGGCTACATGGGAGCCGGTAAAACGACATTGGGAAAGGCGTTCGCCCGTGAACTGAGCATTCCGTTCATCGACTTGGACTGGTTCATCGAGGCCCGTTTCCACAAAACCATCCGCGAGCTGTTCGCGCTTCATGGAGAGGCGGCTTTCCGCGAGCTGGAACGCAACATGCTGCACGAAGTGGGGGAGTTCGAGGACTTGGTCATCTCTACCGGAGGGGGCACGCCCTGCTTCTTCGACAATATGGACTACATGAACAGCCACGGACAGACCGTCTTCTTGGAGGTGGCTCCCGACGTGTTGTTCAACCGCTTGCGCCTCTCTACCCAGCAACGCCCCATCTTGCAAGGGAAAACGGACGAGCAGCTGCGAGCCTTCATCGTGGAAGCCTTGGAGAAACGGGCTCCGTACTACTTGCAATCGCGCTACCGCTTCGATGCCGGCAAGTTAGAAAACAAGCGGCAAATCGCGGCATCGGTACAAGAACTGCGCGGCTTGTTGGGATTATAATCCCTTGAAAGGCGCATTTTTTGTCCAAAAAGCGACCATTTATTCATTTATTGTGTATTTTTGCCCTGCCTTGGAAGAGCAAGAGCCAG
>JAJPYW010000013.1 GCA_021204715.1 Prevotellaceae bacterium | reverse complement strand
TTTGATGAGTCCGGCATGGAGCAACGGCTCTATCTCGCGCACGAACACAAAGGTACGGCTGGGGGCAATCTCCTCGTTGAATTGCGACATGTCGTCGAGCGTGGCGAATTGGTTGGGAATGATGGTGGAGTCGTAGGCGGCCTGTATATTCAGGCTGAAATGCTCGTCGGGCAGGATGATGACGGAAGAGCCGGTAGCCTCGTCGCGCACCTCAATCTTCGACTTGATGATATAGCATTCTTTCACCGCTTGTTGTTCTACGGTACCCACCCGGGCTATTTCACGGGCAAAAGGAAGCGCGCTTCCGTCCAATATGGGGAACTCGGGGCCGTCCACCTGTATCAGGAAGTTGTCGATACATGCCGCATAGAGGGCCGCCATGGCATGTTCCACTGTACTCACCTTCACCCCGTTCTGGGCAAGGACGGTTCCACGCGTCGTCTCCACTACATTGTCGGCCACCGCGTCGATGAGAGGCTTTCCCTCTACATCCATGCGCTCTATCTTGTACCCGTAATTCTCCGGGGCGGGATGGAACGTAACGTTCAGGTCCAGTCCTGTATGCAGTCCTTTTCCACGCAGCGTAAAACTGTCTTTCAAGCTCTTTTGTTTCAACATGGGCTACTGTTTTACTGTTTTATTTGTTTCTTCATTTCATCCAGTTCTTTCCGCAGGGCGGCAAGCTCCAGATACATGTCGGGGAGCTTGCCGAACACGGCACGCGACTTGAAGTAGGGGCGGTTCTCCATGGGCGGCGTGCCGATGAGCTCGCGGCCTGCCTTGATGCTGCTGGGAACACCCGACTGGGCGCCCAAGTGCACCTTGTCGCCTATGTGGATGTGACCGGCGATGCCCACTTGCCCGCCGAACATGCACCACTCGCCCACTTTGGTGGAACCGGCGATGCCCACTTGCGAGGCCATGACCGTGTGGCTTCCTATCTCGTCGTTGTGGGCTATCTGCACCAAGTTGTCCAATTTCACGCCTTTATGCACCACGGTGGCGCCCATGGTGGCGCGGGCCACACAGGTGTTGGCGCCTATCTCCACATCGTCTTCCAAGACGGCGATGCCTATCTGGGGTATCTTCTCGTAGCCTTCGGGCGTGGGGGCGAATCCGAAGCCGTCGGCGCCGATGACCGAGCCGGCGTGCAGCGTGCAGCGGTTGCCCACCCTGCAGTCGTGGTAGACGGTGACGTTGGCGTAGAGGGTGCAGTCGCTGCCTATCTTGGCGCCGCTGCCCACGACCGCATGGGGATAAAGCGCCGTGCGGTCGCCTATCTCGGCTCCTTCGTCCACACAGGCGAAGGGGCCTATGTAGACGTCCTTGCCTATCTTGGCCGAAGCTGCCACCGAAGCCAGCGGGTCGATGCCCGCGCGCCGGGGCTTGCCTTGCTGGTAGAGGGCCATGAGTTTGGCCAAGCTGTCGTAGGCGTCGTCTACCTTGATGAGCGTGGCCTTTATCTCATGTTCGGGAACGAAATCTTTGTTTACCAACACGATGCTGGCTTTGGTCTCATAAATATAAGGTGTATATTTAGGATTGGACAGGAACGAGATAGCCCCGGGTATGCCTTCTTCTATTTTGGCGAAGGTATAGACGGTGGCGTCGCCGTCGCCGATGATTTCTCCTTGTATATATGCCGCTATCTGTTTAGCCGAAAACTCCATAAACTGTTTGGTTAATTGGTTTCAACGCACAAATAACGGATTTTTTTTTCAATTTTCCTTATTCTCATCCGATTATTTTATGTAGACGCCTATAAACGCAGGTAGCACAGGTAGTATTTCCGCACCTTTTTCTTCAGGAGCGCGATGTCGAGCATGTCCGACGCCTCGGCTATGTCCTTGACGGTTCCGTCGTCATAGAGTATGCCGATGCTGTCGTCGGCAGGGTCGTACATGTTCCTCTCGGTGCTTGGTGTGGACACGAAATAGCCGGCTTCGGCCGGCGTTATCCCCAACGCCTTGGCTATCCGGGCGCGGAGTTCCTCCACCCGCCCGGGAGGAACGGGCTCGGTAAAGCGTTCCACCTTGAAGAGGAGGCGGTCTACCATGCCCCGGCTCAGTGTGGAAAGTACCTTGTCGGGATGGCCGCACCATACTTTCAAGGAGGTCCAGATGTCGTTGTCGTCCAAGCGGATGTAGTTCTCCAAACATTCAGGGTTGCTCATAAAGGCGTCGCGGCCGGTCTCGTTGTAAAGGAAGAAACGCAAGGCGGGCGAGGCAAAGAGCTCTACACCTTGCCTTGCCAGCTCGCCCGCGCGCAGCAAGGCGCCCACGAGCGTCTGCTCGTATGCCACGGATGTTTTGTGCAGGTAGACCTGCCAGTACATCTGCCGGCGGGCGGTGAGAAAGTTCTCGATGGAGTAGATGCCTTTGGCGTCCACCACCAAGCGGTCGTCCTTGACGTTGAGCATGTTGATGATGCGCGCCGAGCCGATGAGCCCTTCACTCACGCCGGTATAGAAGCTGTCGCGCATCAGGTAGTCCATGCGGTCCATGTCTAACTGCCCGCTTACCAACTGGTGCAGGAAGTGTTTGGGATAGGTGTCTTTGAATATCCTGATGGCCAAGGTCAACTGCCCGTTCATCTCCCGGTTGACGCGCTCCATGAGCAACTCGGAAATCTCTTCGTGGGATACTCCTTTGACAATGGTGTTCTCCAAGACGTGCGAGAAGGGGCCGTGCCCGATGTCGTGCATCAAAATGGCCGCCCTGACTGCTTCGGCCTCGCTGTCGAAGATGAAGTTGCCTTTGGCGGTGAGGTGGTTGATGGCTTGCCCCATTAAATGGAAAGCGCCCAAAGAGTGCTGGAAGCGCGTGTGCTGCGCCCCGGGGTAGACCACCGGGGAGAGTCCCAACTGACGGATGCGGCCGAGCCGTTGCAGCAGGGGATGCCGCACGATGTCGTAGAGCAGTCCCCGCGGTATGTCGATGAAACCGAATACGGGGTCGATGATGATTTTCCTCGTGGCTGACATGGTATGAGCTGCTATAATTTCCTCAACTCAACGGCCATTTGTTCCTGCACCTTGCGCGCAGCTTGGGCGGCGGCGGGGGCGAAGTCCTCGCCGCCGTCGGCATAGATAATGGCGCGGCTGGAGTTCACGATAAGCCCGCAGGAAGCGTTCATGCCGTAGCGGCACACCTCTTCCAAAGAGCCGCCCTGCGCTCCCACTCCGGGAACAAGCAGAAAGTGGCCGGGCACTATCTTGCGTATGTCTTCAAAGGCTTTTCCTTGTGTGGCGCCTACGACGTACATCATCTGCCCGTCGCCGGCCCACGTGAGGGAACGGCGCAACACTTGCTCGAAAAGGCGCGCTCCGCGGGCGTCTTCCATGAATTGAAAGTCGCGCGAGCCTTTGTTGCTGGTGAGTGCCAAGAGAATCACCCACTTGTCTTTATAGGTAAGGAAGGGCGTCACGCTGTCTTCGCCCATGTAAGGGGCCACGGTAACGGCGTCCACACCCAACTCCTCGAAGAAGCAGCGGGCATACATGGCCGAAGTGTTGCCTATGTCGCCCCGCTTGGCGTCGGCGATGATGAATTGGTCGGGATAACGCTCCCGTATATACTTCACGGTCTTCTCGAATGAAATCCACCCCTGCACCCCCATGCTCTCGTAGAAGGCGAGGTTGGGCTTGTAGGCGATGCACAGCGCTTGGGTGGCGTCGACAATGGCCCGGTTGAAAGCGAACACGGGGTCTTCTTCGTTCATGAGGCGCGCGGGCAGCTTTCTAAGGTCGGTGTCCAACCCCACGCAAAGAAAAGATTGCTTCCTGCGGATGTTTTCTATTAATTGCCGTTTGTCCATAATGCGTTTATATAGAATCTCGTCTGTCTTAGAGCTCGCTTGCCTTGAGCCGTTCGGCGTTCTCGGCTACAATCAGGTGGTCTATGCAGTCTTGGATGTCGCCGTCCATGAAAGCGGCCAAGTTGTAGACGGTGTAGTTTATGCGG
>JAJPYW010000259.1 GCA_021204715.1 Prevotellaceae bacterium | reverse complement strand
CCCCCTGGGTGCCGTCGCGGTTGGGGCAGGTAAACCCGGCGTCCAAGGAGACCTTCTGCACCCTAAAGGGGAAAAAGCGCCGCATGAAGGGGGCGAAGTCGTAGTAGAGGGGGTGGCTGCACATAGTGGGACTTATAAGCAGATTCAGCAGGCAAAAGTAACAAAAACTTTGCTTATATCGTTTTAAATGGTAATTTTGCGCTGGCGATAGTGATTCTTTAGAGGATGAAGCGGAGGTGTCGGCGAGTCAGAAGGAGGGGTGAGCGGATGAAGGGAGCCGAAACAAGCGGATGATTGAAGGAGAAGCAAGCGGATGAAACAAGGAAGAGTGTGCCGATGAAGCAACGGGAAGCAAGCCGATGAAGCAACGAGAAGCAACCCAATCAACCAAGCCGATGCAAGCGTATATAAGCAGCAGACGCACCTAATTATATAAAGTATATGCATCAATCTGACATAGAAAGATACACCTATATATATAAGGTACCTGTACCTATATATACGTTCCGCCTTCTTCTGCAAAGAGCCGGCGAGAACATCGGCAAAAAACAAGCCGAAGCAACCATATATAACCGGCGACACCGTCAGCCCATAGCAAGCCGAAGCAACGATATATAACAACCATAAGCAAACATACACACAATGAAAAAGATTCAGTTACTCCTACTCCTGTGCTTGGTCACGGGGTTGACATTCGCCCAAGGCGGCAGCAAGCAGTTGCAGTTAGAAGAAGTGGTGGGCGGCGCCTTCATGGCCCGGAACATCTTCGGCGTGACACCCATCCCCGAAGACGGGGAACACTACTCGCAGATGAACCGCGAGCGCACGCAGATTATCAAATACTCCTTCAAGACCGGCCAGCAAGTAGAAGTACTCTTCGACACCGAAACGGCCCGGGAATGTCCCTTCCGGCGCATCGACAGCTACAGCTACTCACCCGACGGCACCAAGTTGCTCATCGCCACAAACACCAAGCCCATATACCGCCACTCCTACACCGCCGAACACTACATCTACAGCTTGAAGAGGAACATGGACGGCGCTATTAACAACGTGGTGCAGCGGCTCTCGGAGGGCGGTCCCCAGCAGTCGCCGGTCTTCTCGCCCGACGGTCAGCAAGTAGCCTTCGTAAGAGACAACAACATCTACCTCGTAAAGCTGCTTTACGGCAACAGCGAGAGCCAAGTGACCGATGACGGACGCCGTAACGAAATCATCAACGGCATCCCCGACTGGGTGTATGAAGAAGAGTTCTCCTTCGACCGCGCCCTCGAGTTCAGCGCCGACAGCAAGATGCTGGCCTACATCCGCTTCGACGAGCGCGAAGTGCCCGCCTACACCTTCCAGCTCTTTGCCGGCGAAGCCCCCACTTACGAGGAGTACAAAGCCTATCCCGGCGCCTACACCTACAAGTACCCCAAGACAGGCCAGAAGAACTCCAAGGTGACGGTACACACGTTCGACATCAAGACACGCGTCACAAGGCAGGTGCAAGTACCTGTAGACAGCGACGGCTACATACCCCGCATACGCTTCACCAAAGATCCCGACAAGTTGGCCATCGTCACCCTTAACCGCCACCAGAACCGCATGGACATCTACATGGCCGACCCGCGCAGCACCCTCTGCCGCCTTGCCCTGCGCGAGGAGAGCGACACCTACATCAGCGAGGACGCCTTGGACGCCATACGCTTCTACGAGGAGAACTTCAGCCTGCTTAGCGAGCGCGACGGCTACAACCACCTTTACTGGTACGACCTGAGCGGCCGCTTGGTAAAGCAAGTAACGAGCGGCGAGTTCGAGGTGAAAGAGTTCCTTGGATACGACACCAAGGAGGGCAGCTTCTACTATACCAGCAACGAGGAGAGCCCGCTGCGCAAGGCCGTGTACAAGACCGACAAGAAGGGCAAGACCGTGAAGCTCTCCGCCAATGCGGGCACGAACTCGGCCCTTTTCAGCACCGACATGAAGTACTACCTGAACCGCTATACGAACCTCGACACACCCGTCATTATCACCCTGAACGACAATACAGGCAAGACCTTGGTGACCTTGGAGGACAACGCGGCCCTGCGCGAGAAACTCTCCCAGTATGCCCTGCCCCGGCGCGAGTTCTTCACCTTCACCACCGGGGAAGGCGTGGAGTTGAACGGCTGGATCATGAAGCCTGCCGACTTCGACGCCACCAAGCGCTACCCCGTGCTGATGTATCAGTACAGCGGGCCCGAGTCGCAAATGGTTACAGACAGCTTCTCCGTCAGCTGGGAGACGTTCATGGCCTCCCAAGGCTACATCGTGGCCTGCGTGGATCCCCGGGGCACCGGCGGCCGGGGGGCGGCGTTTGCCAAATGCACGTACCTGCATTTAGGTGTCAAAGAGGCGCACGACCAAGTGGAGGCGGCGCTCTACCTTGGCACGCTACCCTACGTGGACAAGGACCGCATAGGCATCTGGGGCTGGAGCTACGGGGGATACATGGTGCTCATGAGCATGAGCGAGGGCACGCCCGTCTTCAAGGCAGGGGTGGCCGTGGCCGCGGTGACCGACTGGCACTACTATGACACAGCCTACGGCGAACGCTACATGTTGACCTACGGAGAAAACGCCGAAGGTTACGACGGCTCCTCGGCGTTTACCCGCGCGGCGAACCTGAGCGGCAAGCTGCTACTCGTGCACGGCATGGCCGACGACAACGTGCACTTCCAGAACTGCGCCGAGTATGCCGAGCACTTGGTGCAACTTGGCAAGCAGTTCGACATGCAAGTCTACACCAACCGCGACCACGGCATCAGGGGCGGCAACACCACCCTGCACTTGTACACAAAGCTGACGAACTTCTTCAAGGAGAATCTGTAAAGAGTTTCACGCAAGCTGACAAGCAACCTTCCCTTAACCCATGACTGAAAGACAACCCAAGCCCGACTGGTTGAAGATAGACATCGGAGCCCGCGACCGCTACGCCGAAGTGAAGCGCGTGGTGGCCGCCCACGGGCTGAACACCATCTGCGCCGCGGGCCGCTGTCCCAACATAGGCGACTGTTGGCGGCGCGGCACGGCCACCTTCATGATAGGAGGCGACACGTGCACGCGCGCCTGCAAGTTCTGCAACACACCCACGGGCAAGCCCGCCCCGCTGCGGCCTGAAGAGCCCCTTGAAGTGGCCCGCTCCATCGCCTTGATGGGCCTCAAGCGCGCCGTAGTGACCTCCGTGGACCGCGACGATGTGCCCGACCTTGGCGCGTCCCACTGGGTGGAGACCATACTCCAAGTAAAGCGTCTCAACCCCGCCTTGCACTTGGAGACGCTCATCCCCGACTTCCAAGGCCGACGCGCCTTGATAGCCCGCATCATCGAAGCCCGGCCCCACTGCATCTCACACAATATGGAGACCGTGCGACGCCTAAGCCCGGTGGTGCGCAGTGCGGCAAGGTATGAGCGCAGCTTGGAGCTGCTCCACCAAGTAGCCGCAAGCGGAATCACCTGCAAGTCGGGCATCATGGTAGGTCTGGGCGAGACCAAGGCGGAAGTCGAAGAACTCATGGACCACCTGCGCGCCGCCGGCTGCGAGGTGCTCACCATAGGACAATACTTGCAGCCCACCCGGCACCACTACCCCGTGGCCGAGTACGTGCATCCCTCGCAATTTGCCCTATACAAGCGCATCGGCCTTGAGAAAGGGTTCACCAGTGTGGAAAGCGGGCCGTTGGTGAGGTCGTCGTATAAAGCATGAAAGAGGCAACGGTTGAAGTGTGAAGGGAGCAGAGGTAAAAGGATGAAGCAAGCAGAAGTTGAGAAGTGAAGCAAGCAGAAGTTGCAGTGCAATGCAAGCAGAAGTTGCAGTGCAATGCAAACGGCAGCTATTTAGCATAAGGAGCAGCCCCTATCAAAACGGAGGCTTCGGCGAAGCCGAAGGCTCACCCGATAATTATTGGGGAGGGTAAGGTTTCAAAGGCATGACAACAAAC
>JAJPYW010000190.1 GCA_021204715.1 Prevotellaceae bacterium | reverse complement strand
GGTACATGCGCATGAGCATGCTGGCCCAGTCTTGGCTCTCGGTGCCGCCGGCACCTGAGTTGATTTTCAAGACGCAATCCATCTGGTCGGCCTCTTCGCGCAGCATGTTCTTCAGCTCGAGTGCTTCCACGGCGGCGGCGGCTTTGGCGTAGGCTTCGTCCACCTCCTGTTCGGTCACCAAGTCGTCTTTGTAAAAGTCGTAGGCCAATTGCAGCTCTTCGGCCAAGTCCTTTACCTCCCCGTAACCGGTGAGCCACTGTTGCAGTCCTTTCACCTTCTTCATTTGTGCCTCGGCCGCTTTCTGGTCGTCCCAGAAACCGGGCGCTTGGGTGCGCAGCTGCTCCTCTTCCACTTGAATCTTCTTGTTTTCGATGTCCAAGTAGCGGTTCAAAGCTTCGGTGCGCTCCTTTATATCTTTCAATTGGTCCGCGGTAATCATATAGTGTATGTTTTTAAGTTTGTCAATGTATTAAGTTTTGTCTATGTATCGAAAGGGTATGGTCATGTTTCATACATGCGGTCGATGAGTGCCTTGTAGTGGCGTTCCACCACCGCCCGTTTCAGTTTCAAGGTATTGGTCAGCTCGCCATGCTCCATGCTGAAAGGCTTGGCCAGCAGGGTGAAGCGCTTGATTTGCTCGTAGTGGGCGAAATGCTTCTGCACTTCCATGAGGCGGGAGTTGAAGAGCTTTTGTATCAAGGGGTGCTTCAGCAGGCCGGCCATGTCCTTGTAGTCTATGTCCCACTCCTTGGCATACTCTTCGACCGCTTTATAGTCGGGCACAATCAGGGCGGAGACAAACTTGCGGTTGTCGGCAATCACCTCGGCCTGGTTTATGTAATGGTCTAAAATCAAACGGCTCTCTAATGCTTGCGGACTGACGTATTTGCCGTTCGATGTTTTGAAAAGATCTTTGATGCGCTCGGTCATGTAGAGCGTCCGTCCCTCCAAGTAGCCGGCATCGCCGGTGTGGAACCAACCGTCGGCATCGATGGCCTCGGCGGTGGCCCGGGGCTTGTGGTAATAGCCGGTGGTAATGGTCTTGCCGCGCAGCAGTATCTCGTTCCCTTCGCCTATCTTCACTTCCAAATCGGGCATCACTTCGCCCACCGAGCCGATGATGAATCCCTTTTGGGGATAGACGGATACAGTGGCTGTCGACTCTGTCAGCCCGTAGCCCACCACCATGTTGATGCCTACGGCGTGCATGAAGCTGCACACTTCATTGGACACGAAAGCGCCGGCTACGGGGAAGAAGGTGCCCCGGTCGATGCCCGCTTCCCTTTTCAGCAACGAGTAAACCCACTTGTCGTACATTTTGTACTTCAAGTGGAGCCAGCGGGGTGCCCGCTTGCCCAAGCGCACGTAGTCTAAGTTGTGGCGCCGGCCCGTGCGCAGCGCGTCTTCTATCAAGATGCGCCGCAATCCTTGTTCCCGGCCGATGTGGTCTTGGGCGGCGGCATACACCTTTTCCCAAAAGCGGGGCACGCTGCACATGGCGGTGGGGCGTATCTCCTTGATGGTGTTCTGAATGTCCATGGGGCGCAGGTTGATGCAAATCTGTATGCCCCGGTGCAGGCAGTAGTAGCTCCATGCCTTCTCGAAGATGTGCGTCAGCGGTAGAAAGTTCATGGAGACATCGCTGTCGCTGAGGAACGGCAGGCGCAAGTCGTGTATGCGGAACACTTCGCGGTAGTTGAAATGGTGCAGCATCACCCCTTTGGGCTCGCCCGTGGTGCCGGATGTATAGAGTATGTTGGCCAAGTCGGCGTCCGAGGCACGTGCCGTGCGCTCATCCACCAATTGCCGGTAACGGGAATCGCCGCCCAACGCCAGGAACTCGTTGAAGTACATGGAACGCTTGTCGTCGGGCTCTTTGGCCACGCTTTGATCAAAGATGACGAGCAGCCGCAAGGAAGGGCACTTGTCAATGACGTGGAAAGCGGTGTCGTATTGGTATTGCTCGCCCACGAAGAGAAAGCGGATGCCGGCGTTGTTCAGGATGTATCCTGTCTGTGTCCGCGAGTTGGTGGCATAGAGCGGGATGGAGACGGCGCGGTTGGCGAAAGCCGCGAAGTCCACGTACAGACATTCTGGCTTGTTCTGCGAGAAGATGCCTATGTTCTCCTGCTCCTCCACCCCCAGCGCGGCCAAGGCGCGCGAGGCCTGCTTCACCCGGCTGGAGAATTCATTCCAAGAGACGGGAATCCAGCGGGACGTGTTGTAATCCCTGTATTTCATGGCCGTCTTCTCTCCATACTCCGCAGCCCGGCGGTGAACCAAGACAGACAAGTGGTGGTAAATCATACATCCATCGGTATTGCTAAAACGGTCGACAAAGTTACTTCTTTCGTCCGAATTGAACAAATTTAATGCTTGCTTGGAAAAAACAACTTTTCCATTTGTTTTATTGCCCCCTGTAATCAAGCCAATGTTTTAATAATTTTCATAACTTTGCAACCGCGATAAAGACTTAAACACAAACTTAATCTTAAAGAGCATCATGAAACGGATTCTTTTGGCAACGGTTGTCGCCTTGTTGCTGACAAACCTTCCCACATCGGCCTTTGCCCAGCGGAACATCGACCGTCAGCCAGCTTGGGGGCCGGTGGGTTACGAGTTGGCCTATTTCTACTATCTGCCCGATTTGAACATCTACTACGATGTGGAGAACGCCCTCTTCTACCTCCTTTCAGGTGGCGTGTGGGTGCCCACGAAGTATTTGCCCGACAAGTATAAGATTTACGACCTCTACTCGCTCTACAAAGTGGTTATCAACGACGACAAGACACCTTGGCTCAACAACAAGATTCACAAAAAGCAGTACAAGATATTTCAGAAAGACCGCACCCAGACTTCCATCCGTTACAGTCATGACACCAAGTACGACCAAAGCAAGCAGAACACCGGCTCGTGGGTGAATCCCGACAGGGGTAAGACTACTACTACTACCAAGAAAACTTCAAGTAGCGGCAAGAGCGGGGCGAAGCCGTCCGGCAATGCCAAGAGCACTTCTTCTTCGAAGAGTTCTTCCTCTTCCAAAAGTTCTACTTCCAAGAGCTCCACTTCCAAGAGTTCAAGCGGCAAGAGCTCGTCAAGCAGCAAGAGCGGCGGCACGTCTACGAAGCGTTCCTCCACTTCCTCCCGCAGGTGAGCTGCCCGGAAGCGCATGGGAAGATAAAGTCATTGCAGCATGGCGGAAAGGCAATAGCGCCGCCGCCTGAATGTGTTTTAAAAGAGCATGTCAATCAATCCACAATCTTTTGCTGGCCAAGGCGCGGCCGTTCAAGCCGTGCCGTGTCTTGTTGCGGCCTCGCCGCGCGCAGCAAGTTAAATAATAAAAAAACAGCGTGCTTTTTCAATCTCCTTATTGCACGGCATCTCCAATCAGACTACCTTTATATTTTAGAGAACTATATAAAAACAATTATCAAACAACTCATAAATTTGATGTACTATGACTAAGGTAACTATGCCTACAGTAAACGAAGTGAAAGACTGGATGAGGAAACTCTACGATACCAGTCAGCAAACCATTACCGACCGCGAGCGCAAAGACCAGGAGATGTATGCCATCATGGTAAAACGTCCCGAGGACAAGAAGTTCATGGTGAAGATGTTGGACGAGAGCAGCCAGATACGCGACAGCAAGAAGTTGGCCAAGCGCATCGGCGAGCTCATCGACGTGTACGGTGTGCCCAAGTTCTTGAACCCCTTCTACAGCTTCTTGTTCAAGGTGTACAATTGGGGCGGCAAGTATTTCTATCCCATCGCCATCCCCATCATCAAGTGGCAGTTGCGCAGCAAGACAAGCCGCGTTATCCTTGACGAGGCCCGCCCCGCGCTTACCAAGCACTTGGCCGAGCGCAACAAGGCCGAGATAGGGCAGAACGTGAACCTGCTGGGTGAAGTGGTATTGGGCGACGGCGAGGCCGCCCAACGTTATCAACACTACTTGTAGGCTTTGGAACAACCCGACATCA
>JAJPYW010000233.1 GCA_021204715.1 Prevotellaceae bacterium | reverse complement strand
TGGTATATTTGTAGAAGTGTCTGGGGTTCCACCACCACCACGGTGTTGCCAAGCCGTTGCAGGCGGCGCAGCACGCCGATGAGCCGGCCCGTGTCGCGGCTGTGCAGCCCGATGCTGGGTTCGTCGAGTATGTAGAGGCTGCCCACCAAGCTGCTGCCGAGCGAAGTGGCCAAGTTGATGCGCTGGCTCTCGCCGCCCGATAGTGAGTTGCTCAAGCGGTTCAGCGTGAGGTACCCCAAGCCCACGTCCACCAAGAAGCCCAGACGGTTGCGTATCTCCGTCAAAATTCTCGCGGCCACGGCCGTGTCGTGCCCGTTCAGCTCCAACCGGTTGAAGAAAGCCTGCAGGTCGGTCACGGGCAAGTCCACCAACTGGGAGATGCTGCGCCCGCCCACACGCACGTAGCCCGCTTCGGGCTTCAAGCGCGTGCCGTGGCACTTGGGGCAGACGGTCTTGCCCCGGTAGCGCGCCAGCATCACCCGGTATTGTATCTTGTAGAGATTCTCCTGCACCATTTGGAAAAAGTCGTTGATGCCGCCGAACTCTTCGCATCCCTCCCAGAGCATGCGCCGTTGCTCCTCGGTGAGCATATAGTAAGGCGCGAAGATGGGGAAGCCCGCCTTGGCCGCGCCGTGTATCACCCTTTCACGCCACTGGCCCATCTTGTCGCCGCGCCAGCACACCACCGCTCCGTCGTACACCGAGAGCGATCGGTTGGGGATAACAAGGTGCTCGTCGATGCCCACCACGCGCCCGAAGCCCTCGCACTCGGGGCAGGCGCCTATGGGCGAGTTGAAGGAGAACATCTGGTCAGAAGGTTCCTCGAAGGTGATGCCGTCGGCCTCGAACTTGTTGCTGAAGCGGAAGAGGCTCGTGTCGCCCCCGGCGTTGTAGAAGCGCAGCAGGCAAGTGCCGCCCCCTTCATACATGGCCGTCTGGGCCGAGTCGGCCAAGCGGCTCACGGTGTCTTTCTCTTGGGAGACGGCCATGCGGTCTACAAGCAAGAAGGGATTGTCGCCTTCCCGGGGCCGGTAGGCGTCGATGCGCACGATGCGGCCCTCCACTTCCAAGCGGTTGTAACCCTCCTTCATCGACACCTCGAGCTGCTCGGCCAAGGTGCGTTCCCCGCGCAGTTGCAAAGGAGCCAGCACGGTGAAGCGCGTGCCTTCGGGTTGCCGCAGCATGCACTGCACCACGTCTTCCACAGAGTGTTTTTTCACTTCCTGTCCGCTCACGGGGCTGAACGTGTGCCCCACACGGGCGTAGAGCAAGCGCAGGTATTCGTAGATTTCCGTAGACGTGCCCACGGTGGAGCGGGGATTGCGGCTGCTCACCTTCTGCTCTATGGCGATGGCGGGCGGGATGCCTTTGATGAAGTCACATTCGGGCTTGCTCATGCGCCCCAAGAACTGGCGGGCGTAGCTGCTCAGGCTCTCCACGTAGCGGCGTTGCCCTTCGGCATAGAGCGTGTCGAAAGCAAGCGACGACTTTCCCGAGCCTGAGAGTCCCGTGATGACGGTGAACCGGCCGCGGGGTATCTCCACGTCAATGTTCTTCAAGTTGTTGACGCGCGCGCCTTTTACGAGGATAGATGTCTTTTCTGCCATAGTTCTGCCGCCTTTTTGGGCGGGCCTGCAAAGATACGGCTTTTTTCTTTTGCTTCCTTCCCGGCGGCGCGTAATCTTTCCGCTTTACCGCTTCTTAAAAGAGAAAATGCGCCGCCCCCTGCTTCCGCCTTGTTTTTTTATGTAACTTTGAGGCGTCAATCAAACCATGCCGCCCGCTTTAGGAGAAGCGCTTTCTTCCGGCCGGCGGCACAAAACGAGCAAACAGCATGGATATAAGAAGACTTCTACTCTTGGCAGGCGCGGCGATCCTCATGGGCGTATGCGGCGCCGAGGCGCAAACCGACGCCGCCGCCACCTCCCGTTACCCCAAGCGCGAGTTCCGCGGCGCGTGGATACAAGTGGTCAACGGCCAGTTCAAAGGCTTGCCCGGCGAGCAGGTGCGTCAACTCTTGATAGACCAACTCAACTCCCTGCACCGGGCCGGCTTCAACGCCATCATCTTCCAAGTGCGCCCCGAGGCCGACGCCCTCTACGACTCCCCCTACGAGCCCTTCAGCCGCTTCCTCACCGGCGTGCAAGGACAGCGCCCCTGGCCCTTCTGGGACCCCATGCAGTTCATGATTGAAGAGTGCCACAAGCGCGGCATGGAGTTCCACGCATGGATAAACCCCTACCGGGTGAAGACCACCCTGAAAAGCGAGTTGGCCCCCGGACACATCTACTACACCCATCCCGAGTGGTTCCTCACCTACGGCGACCAGCTCTTCTTCGATCCCGCCCTGCCCGAGAGCCGCGACTACATCTGCCAAATCGTTGCCGACATCGTGTCGCGCTACGACGTGGACGCCATACACATGGACGACTACTTCTACCCCTATCCCATTCCCGGCAAGGAGTTCCCCGACGACGCCTCCTTCGCCCGTTACGGCAAGCCGGCCGGCTTCACCAACCGGGCCGACTGGCGGCGCGACAACGTGAACAAGCTCATTAAGCGCGTCCACGAGACGGTGCGCGGCCTCAAACCCTGGGTGAAGTTCGGCGTGAGCCCCTTCGGCATCTACCGCAACGCGGCCGGCGACCCCTTGGGCAGCCGCACCAAAGGCCTGCAGAACTACGACGACCTCTATGCCGATGTGCTGCTGTGGCTGCGCAACGGCTGGGTAGACTACAACATTCCCCAAATCTATTGGCAGATAGGCCATCCCGCCGCCGATTACGCCACCTTGGTGGAGTGGTGGGCCAAGCACGCCGAAGGCCGTCCCCTGTTCATCGGGCAGTCCGTGCCCAACACCGTGCAGAACGCCGACACCGAGAACCCCTCCATCAACCAGCTCCCCCGCAAGATGGCCCTGCAGCGCGCCTACCAAACCATAGGCGGCAGTTGCCATTGGTATGCCGGCGCCGTGGTGGAGAACATGGGGCGTTACCGCGACGCCTTGACGGGCGAGTACTACAAATACCCCGCCCTGCCTCCCGTGTTCGAGTTCATGGACAGCAAAGCCCCCGGCAAAGTGCGCAAGCTCAAAGCCCTTTGGACCGACGGCGGCTATTACCTTTTCTGGACCGCCCCCAAGTACAAAGACGAAATGGACCGTCCCGACATGTACGTCATCTACCGCTTCCCCGCCAAGGAGGGCGTCAACTTGGAGAACACCGCCCGCATCGCAGCCTTCACCCGCGACACCTTCTTCAAGCTGCCCTACGAGCGGGGCAAAGAGAAATACCGCTATGTGGTCACCACGCTCGACCGCCTGCACAACGAGTCCCGGCCGGCCGGCAAGCGGGTGAAGCTATAAGTAAAAGCGGCAGCGCCGCTTTTATCTTTTTAATATATTCGAGTTTTGACACACCCCCTTTCTCTTCTTATCTTTGCGCCGGAATCTATTGTCCGATGCAGAAACTTGAACAGACTTAAAGTAATCTTGGAGGAAATACCCATCCTCCCCGCAGCCGGACGAATAGGAAACAACTATTTCGTTAAGCCAAATGAGCAGTGCAAGCTTGCTTGCAAACGCCATGGCGAGAAATAGTCGCATGAATTGTAACTCTTTTAAGACTACGGTATGAATAGTAAATTTGTAAGCCCTCTTTTAGTTCTATTGCTTTCTTTCTGTGCCTTATCCTGCAGCGACGGCAACGACGGCCGTGATTGGTCGGAAGAAAAGGTGATTGAAATCTCTTCGGAAACCGTGCCGGTAAATATTTTTGGCGATCCCAGTGAAGTCGACGGCATGTTGGCCAGCCTTGACGGGGGAAACCAATGGAAAGCCTATCCTGCAACCATTATCGACGGATTCGAGTTTGAACCGGGCTATTTATACACATTAAAAGTGGAGATTGTCCATGTAGCCAATCCCCCTTCTGATCCTGTTTTCGCCAATGCGTAAGCAGGATTTTATTTACTTGTGTTACATGCGTTG
>JAJPYW010000038.1 GCA_021204715.1 Prevotellaceae bacterium | reverse complement strand
TTTTTGCAGTCCATTGCTTTCGGCAAGCGGAATTGAACGGTACCCACGACAAGTGAGCCACACCGCCCGCCGTCAGCAGGGAAGCAATGCAAAGAATAGGTAAGCAGTCATACGAATGATAGAGAAACTGATTGTTTTGGAGGAGATAGACCCGGTTGCCTTTTACGGCGTGAACAACACCAACATGCAACTGATCAAGGCACTGTATCCCAAACTGCGCGTCGTGGCCCGCGGCAACGTCATCAAGGTGTTGGGCGAAGAAGAAGAAATATGCGCGTTTGAAGAAAACATCGTCAAGTTAGAACGCTATTGCGCCGAATACAACTTGCTCAAGGAAGAGACCATTATAGACATCATCAAGGGCAACACCCCGCAAGCCGAGCGCGCCGACAACGTGATTGTGTTCAGCGTGACAGGAAAGCCCATTATCCCCCGCAGCGAGAACCAACTCAAGCTCGTGGAAGCCTTTGAGAAGAACGACATGCTCTTCGCCACAGGCCCCGCAGGTTCGGGCAAGACCTATACCGCCATAGCCCTTGCCGTGCGCGCCTTGAAGAACAAGCAAGTGAAACGCATCATACTGAGCCGCCCCGCCGTGGAAGCGGGCGAAAAGCTCGGCTTCCTGCCCGGCGACATGAAAGAGAAGATAGACCCGTACCTGCAACCGCTGTACGACGCCCTGCAAGACATGATACCCGCGGCCAAGCTCAAAGAGTACATGGAACTGAACGTGATACAGATAGCGCCCCTCGCCTTCATGCGCGGACGCACGCTGAACGACGCCGTGGTGATACTCGATGAAGCCCAGAACGCCACTACAAGGCAAATCAAGATGTTCCTTACCCGCATGGGCATGAACACCAAGATGATCGTCACGGGCGACATCACGCAGATAGACTTGCCGGGCGCGCAGCAGTCGGGCTTGGTGCAGGCGTTGCGCCTGCTGAAAAGCGTCAAAGGCATCGGCTTCGTGGAGTTGGGCAAGAAAGACATCGTGCGCCACAAACTCGTCACACGCATTGTCGAAGCCTACGAGAAATATGAATCAAACGACAACTTAATAAAGAAGAACGAATGAAAGCTTTAACCAAAACTGATTTCAACTTTCCCGGTCAACAAGGCGTGTACCACGGGAAGGTGCGCGATGTGTACAACATCCGTGGAGAAGAACTGGTCATGGTGGCCACCGACCGTATATCGGCCTTTGACGTGATATTGCCCGAAGGGATTCCCTACAAAGGACAGGTGCTCAACCAAATTGCCGCCAAGTTCTTGGACGCCACAACCGACATTTGCCCCAACTGGAAGCGCGCCACGCCAGACCCCATGGTGACAGTGGGCGTGATGTGCAAAGGTTTCCCCGTGGAGATGATTGTGCGCGGCTACCTGTGCGGCAGCGCGTGGCGTGCCTATAAAGCCGGTGCAAGGGAACTGTGCGGCGTGCCCCTGCCCGAAGGCATGAAGGAAAACCAACGTTTTCCCGAGCCCATCATCACCCCTACGACCAAGGCCGGGATAGGCGAGCATGACGCCGACATCTCCAAAGCGGAGATATTGGATAGAGGATTGGCCACGGCGGAAGAGTACGCCTTGTTGGAGAAATATACACTGGCACTGTTCCAAAGAGGCACGGAAATCGCCGCCCGTAGAGGATTGATATTGGTGGACACGAAATACGAGTTCGGCAAGTGCAACGGTGAAATCTGCTTGATGGACGAGATACACACGCCCGACTCGAGCCGCTACTTCTATAAGGATGGATACGAGGAGCGCTTTGCCAAGGGTGAGTCCCAACGGCAGCTCTCCAAGGAATTCGTGCGTGAGTGGTTGATGGAGAACGGCTTCCGCGGGCAGGCGGGGCAACAAGTGCCCGAAATGACGCCCGGGATTGTGGCCTCCATAAGCGACCGTTACATCGAGCTGTACGAACACATCACGGGCGAAAAGTTCGTGCGTGAAGAGGCTTCCGGCACAGCGGCGCGCATCGAGCGGAACGTAATGGCATACTTGAACAAGTAAGCGGCGCGGATGGCCTACGCATTGGAACAAGTGAGGCCCTACGGGGACGGCGCGAGCAAACGCGAAGAGGTGGAGACGATGTTCAACCACATCGCGCCCACCTACGACCGCCTGAACCACCTGCTCTCTTTGGGCATAGACCGGCGGTGGCGCAAGCGGGCCGTGGAGTGGCTGCGTCCCTACCGTCCCGGCCGCATCATGGATGTGGCCACCGGCACGGGCGACTTCGCCCTGCTTGCCTGCCGGACGTTGCAGCCGGAGCACTTGACGGGCATCGACATATCCGAGGGAATGATGCAGGTGGCCCGCGCGAAGGTTTTAGAGGCGGGATTGGCGGGGCGCGTGGACTTCGCGCGCGAGGATTGTACCGCCCTCTCCTTCCCCGACGCTTCGTTCGACGCCGTTACCGTAGCCTTCGGCATACGCAACTTCGAGCAGTTGGACAAAGGGCTCGGAGAGATGTGCCGGGTGTTGCGCAAGGGGGGCCATTTGGTCATCTTGGAACTCTCCACCCCCACCCGCTTCCCCATGAAGCAGCTTTACGGCGTGTACACGCACACGGTGATGCCCCTGTTGGGAAAGGCCGTCTCGCGCGAAAGGAGTGCCTACGACTACCTGCCGCGCAGCATACGCGCCTTCCCGCAAGGAGAGGTGATGCGGGGCGTCATCGCCAAGGCTGGCTTCGGCGATGTGCGTTTCAAACGGCTCACGTGCGGCATCTGCACGTTATATATGGCAACTAAATAGAGTATTCAAATAATTGACACCATGCAGAAATATGGTTTGATAGGTTATCCGTTGAAGCACTCCTTCTCCATAACCTATTTCAACGAGAAATTCAAGGCCGAGAACATCGACGCGGAGTATGTGAACTTCGAGATTCCCGAAATCAACGACTTCATGGAGGTGGTGGAGGAGAACCCCAACCTTTGCGGCCTTAACGTGACGATTCCCTACAAACAGCAAGTGATTCCTTTCTTGGACGAATTGGACAAGGACGCCGCCAAGATAGGCGCGGTGAACGTCATCAAGATTGTACGTCCCGGCAAGGGGAAGGTGAAGTTGGTGGGATACAATTCCGACGTGATAGGCTTCACGCAGTCCATCGAGCCGCTGTTGGAACCCCGGCACAAGAAGGCGTTGATACTCGGCACGGGCGGTGCCTCGAAAGCGGTGTTCCATGGGTTGGAGAACTTGGGCATCGAGGGCAAGTTCGTGTCGCGCGTGCACCGCAGCGACGAGGTGCTCACCTACGAAATGCTTACGCCCGAAGTGATGCAGGAATACAAAGTTATCGTGAACTGCACCCCCGTGGGCATGTTTCCTAAAGTGGACTTCTGCCCCCACATTCCCTACGAGCTGCTCACGCCCGGACACCTGCTCTACGACCTGCTGTACAACCCCAACGAGACGCTCTTCATGAAGAAGGGCATGGCGCAAGGCGCCAAGGTGAAAAACGGCTTGGAGATGCTGCTGTTGCAGGCTTTCGCCGCTTGGGAGATTTGGAACCGATGAAGCGGTGGCTGAAATACACCCTCGTAGCGGTGATAGCCATTGTCGCACTGTTGCTGTGTGGCGGCTACGTGTTGTTGGGTTATGCCTTGCGGCCGGAGGGCTTGCAGACGCGCAGCCGCGACATTGAAAGCTCGTTTGCGGTGATGTGCGGACAATACCCTGAATTGGAGGCTTGGACAGACAGTCTTGCCTTGGCAGGCGCCTTGCAGGATATCTATATAGAGAATGACGAAGGAGTGACGTTGCACGCCTATTTCATCTGCGCCCCGAAGCCTACGGGCAAGACGGCGGTCATTGTGCACGGCTATACGGACAACGGCGTGCGCGTGCTGCCCATAGGCTACCTGTACAACCGCCAGTTGGGATACAACGTGCTGCTGCCCGACCTTTACGCGCACGGCAACAGCGAAGGAGACGCCATCAGAATGGGATGGAAAGACCGCTTGGACGTGCTGCAATGGACGGAGGTGGCCGAAGAGTTGTTCAGCCGCCACAACAAGGCCGCCGGGGAGCGTGACTCTTTATGGGAAACCGTTCCGCCTATAGAGATGGTGGTACACGGCGTCTCCATGGGAGCGGCCACCACCATGATGCTCTCCGGCGAAGTGGAACAAGGGGAACGCAGGTGCCCTTACATCAAGTGCTTCGTGGAGGATTGTGGCTACACCACCGTGTGGGACGAGTTCCGCAAGGAGTTGAAGGCCACGTTCCATCTGCCCCCATTCCCGCTGCTGAGTGTATCCAATCTGCTGTGCAGGTGGGAATATGGCTGGAATTTCAAGGAGGCCTCGGCATTGGAACAAGTAAAGAAATGCACGCGCCCCATGCTCTTCATCCACGGCGACGCCGACACGTTTGTGCCTACCGCCATGGTCTATCCCCTCTACGAGGCAAAGCCCGGCGAAAAGGAGCTGTGGATTGTACCCGGTGTGGACCACGCACACGCTTACCGCGACGCGAAAGAGGCTTACACAGCACGGGTGGCGGCGTTTGTGGGAAAGTATATAAAGTGAGGGAAGCGGCGTTTCAAGGCTTGTCGCACGAGGCAATCCATGGATTATGCGCGACAAAAAGATACAAAAAAAGCCGCGGATCCTCACGGACTCACGGCCTCACTGTCAGTAAAATATAAACTGATGTGAGCGGCAAACGGGGCTCGAACCCGCGACCCTCAGCTTGGGAAGCTGATGCTCTACCAACTGAGCTACTGCCGCAGTAGTCATGGTTTAAAAGCGGGACAAAGATAGTGAATTCTTTTAGAAGTGCAAACGAATGGGGCATTTTTGAGTAAAAATTGGCCGTGCTTTGGCTTTATCATAAAAAGGGTTATTTTTGTTCAGCGTAATCTTGTAAACAAAGCATGAAACGGATTATCATGGTGACAGGCGGCGCCCGTTCGGGCAAAAGCAGTTATGCGGAGCGGTTGGCGCTCGGCCTGTCGGCCTCGCCCGTCTACATGGCAACCGCGCGCGTGTGGGACGATGAATTCCGCCGCCGCATAGACAAGCATAGGGAGCGGCGCGGGGCGCGGTGGCGGAACATAGAAGAGGAGAAAGCACTCGGCAAACACCGTGTGGAAGGAGAGACGGTGGTTGTGGACTGCCTGACATTGTGGGCCACCAACTTCTTCTTTGACTTGCAAGCCGATGTGGACAGCGCGCTGACGGCCATTAAAGCGGAGTTCGACCGCTTCACCGCACAAGAGGCCACCTTCATCTTCGTGACCAACGAAATAGGCATGGGCGGCACTTCGCAGAACGCGCTGCAACGCAAGTTCACCGACCTCATGGGATGGGTGAACCAATATGTGGCCGCGCGGGCCGATGAAGTGATTCTGATGGTATCGGGCATACCGGTGCAGGTCAAAGGAGAGACTTCGGGCAGGCCTTCCCTTGCCCTTGGTGACGGTGTGAAAACGGCACCCACGATGACAGACAACAAACAAACATCATGAATATATATCACATAGAACACCCCGACAACGCCATACGCGAAGCGTTGACAGACAAAATCAACAACCTCACCAAGCCCAAGGGTTCTTTGGGCATGTTGGAAGCGTTGGCGTTGCAAATCGGGTGGATTCAACAGACACTTACTCCTTCATTGCACAAGCCCCAGAACATTGTCTTCGCCGCCGACCACGGCATCGTGGAAGAGGGCGTGAGCCTGTCGCCCAAAGAAGTGACTTGGCAACAGCTCTTCAATTTCAAGCGTGGGGGCGCGGGCGTGAACTTCCTTTGCCGGCAACACGGCTTCCTCTTGAAAATAGTGGATGCCGGCGTGGATTATGACTTTCCCAAGGAATTGGGCATCATCGACATGAAGGTGCGCCGCGGCACACGCAACTACCTGCACGGGGCGGCCATGACTTGGGAAGAAATGGAGTTGTGCTTGGAGCGGGGCGCCGCGGTGGTGGACCTGTGTCACGAAGAAGGGAGCAATATCTTGAGCTTCGGCGAGATGGGTATAGGCAATACGTCAGCCTCTTCCATTTGGATGCACCGCTTCACGGGCATCTCTTTGGAAGCGTGCGTGGGTGCGGGCAGCGGATTGGACAAAACCGGCATACGCCACAAGTACGACGTGTTGAACAAGGCGTTGGAAAACTACCGGGGCGACGGCTCGCCCATGGACATCATACGCTACTTCGGCGGTTATGAAATGGTCATGGCCGTAGGTGCCATGCTGCGCGCGGCGGCGTTGAAGATGGTTGTCTTGGTCGACGGCTTCATCATGACAAGCTGCCTGCTTGCGGCAAGCCGGATAGCGCCGGCCGTGACCGACTATGCCGTGTACGGCCATTGCGGAGACGAGCGGGGGCACAAGTTGTTGCTCGAGGCGATGCATGCCAAGCCGTTGTTGCAGTTGGGCTTGCGGCTTGGCGAAGGTACGGGCGCCATCTGCGCTTACCCCATCGTGGATTCAGCCGTGCGCATGATGAACGAGATGGACAGCTTCAAGCATGCCGCCATCACCAAATACTTTTAAGTTATGGACAACCTGCTTGCTGCATTCACCTTCTTGACGCGCCTTCCCTTGTGGAAACTCAAAGCGGTACCGGCCGTCAGCTTCAAGCACATCATTCCTTGGTGGCCGTTGGTGGGCTGGCTTACGGGCGGTGTCACCGCGGGCGTGCTTTGGCTTGCGGGGCAAGTGCTTCCCGTGGCAGTAGCTTGGATATTGGCCGTCGCCGCAAGGCTGTTGTTGACAGGTTGCCTGCACGAAGACGGCTTGGCCGATTTCTTCGACGGCATGGGTGGCGGCGGCTCAAGGGAACGCACGCTCGCCATTATGAAAGACTCGCACATCGGCACTTACGGCGTCGTGGGGCTGATTGTCTACTTTCTCTTGTTGTTCCAGCTGCAATCGCTGCCGTTGAAGTTCCTCTGCTTGGTGGTGCTGAGCGGCGACTGCCTGTCGAAATGCTGCGCGGCGCAAATAGTAAACTTGCTGCCCTACGCCCGGCGTGAAGAGGAGAGCAAGGCAAAGGTGGTCTACGACCGTTTGGACTGCAAGGGAATGGTGACGGCTGTGGTTTGTGGCGTGCTGCCAATGTTGTTGCTGCTGCCTTCGTCGATGTGGGTGGCCGTCCTTTTCCCGCTTGCAACGCTCTATTTGCTCTACCGGCTGATGAAGCGCCGTCTGCAAGGTTATACGGGCGACTGTTGCGGCGCCACGTTTCTGTTGTGCGAGCTGGCTTTTTACTTGGGCAGTTTAGCGTTGGCTACCTGTTATGCTTCGCGTGACATGGGATTCTTCCTATGGAGATTGTATTGATACGCCATACTTCCGTCATGGTACCGCCCGGCGTTTGTTACGGACAGACGGACGTGCCCTTGCAACCCACGTTTGAGGCCGAGGCCGCCGTTACCTTGCAACAGTTGCGGCGCTATATGCCTTTCGACAAGGTGTTCACCAGCCCTTTGAGCCGTTGCACGCGCTTGGCCGCCTATTGCGGATATAGCGGCGCGGCGCGCGACAAGCGCTTGTTGGAACTTGATTTCGGCGCTTGGGAAATGGTGCCTTTCGAGCGGAACGACGACGCGCGTCTGAAAGCGTGGTATGACGACTACCTGCATGTAGCCGCCACCGGCGGTGAATCGTTTGCCATGCAATACCGGCGTGTAAGTCTCTTCTTGGATGAAGTGCGCAGGCAACCTTACCGGCGGGTGGCGGTATTCACGCACGGCGGCGTGTTGGCTTGCGCCCGTATCTATGCCGGAGAGATTCAGCCCGAAGAGGCGTTCCAAGGATTGACACCTTACGGAGGGATTGTCAGCATCACCTTATAAAGACGGACTCACCGCTTTATGATGATTTACTTTATGGTGACGAGCACATCATGCTAAAGCGGCATCCGCACCGTTATAACAACGCGAATCCAATTTGCAGCAGCACTACCGACAGCAGCATCACACACTCGGCGCGTCGGTTCACGCACACGGCGCGCTCCATGTCTTCCGTAGTCAAGGGACGGTCGTTGCCGCCGATATAAGGCTTCCACACCTCACTGCCGAAGTAGTCGTGCGGGCCGCCGAAGCGGCAATCCAATATGCCGGCCAACGCCGCTTCCGGATAACCTGAGTTGGGGCTGAGGTGCCTTTTGCCATACTGCTTTACGAAAGAGAGCAGGGAAAGACGGCCTGCCGCAAGGAGCATCAGAAAGGCGGTGAGCCGGGCGGGAATATAGTTGGCCACATCGTCCAATCGGGCGGCCACTCGGCCGAAAAGCCGGTAACGCCCGGTGCGGTAGCCTATCATGGAGTCGAGCGTGTTCACCATTTTATAGGCCACCATGCCCGGCACGCCCAACAGCAAGTACCAAAAGAGCGGGGCAACCACCCCGTCGCTCAAGTTCTCGGCCAAGGTCTCGAGTGCCGCCGCGCGTATCTCTTGCGGGGACAGACGCGCTGTGTCGCGTCCCACAATGCGGGCCACTTGTTTGCGCCCCGCCTCGACCGAGCGGTCTACGACACTGAACACTGCGCGCACCTCGCGCACCAAGGTGGTGCCGGCCATGCAATAGAAGAGAAGTACCGTCTGCACGGTGTAACCTGCAGGACGGGCAAGGGTGAAGGCGCAGTGTAAAACGACATCTGTCACTATGTAGGCAAGCAAGACAAGCGCCACACACGTCACCGCTCCTTTCAGCAAGCGGTGGATCCCTTTGTTGAACCGGCGCTCACACCGGGCGATGAGATTGCCGAAACCTACAACGGGATGGGGCAGCCAAGCGGGATCGCCCAACCACAGGTCGAGCAACCAAGCCACAAGCAGGGGAAGGATGATGTGTAGAAGCATCGGAATGATGTGGGAAACCGCTTCCATATCGTTTTTATACCTATTTATAATGCGTCGCGGAAAAAGACGGCGATGGCATCTACCAAGCGGTCGTTCTCGTCGGGACGGCGTGTGGTGATACGGAAGAAACGGTCGTCGAGTCCCTCGAAATTGGAGGCATCGCGTATCAGCATGCCATGTTCACGCACCAAGTAGGCTTTCAACGCCGATGCCTTGCCCACGCGCAAACGCACCAACATGAAGTGTGTGTGGGTATCCCACACGTCCATGCCGCCCAATGCTTTGAGACGGGCGGCCAAGCGGGCCGTCTCTTGCAGGTAACGACCAAGGTCGACAAGTCTTGGAAGCCCCCGCTCCAAAAGGTAACACCCCGCTTCAATGGCCAAGCGGTTGACCGACCATGGCATGCGGTGCGCGCGCAAGCGGACGAGCAGTGGCGCGTTGCCCGTGACATAACCCACACGCAGCCCCGGTATGGCGTAGCGCTTGGTGAGCGAATGGAGCAGCAATACATTGGGAAAGGCCGCCGCCTCTTTAACCGACAGGAGCGGACTCATCGTGAAGTCTTCGTAGGAGTGGTCGATGACAAAGCAGACTTGCGGGTTGCACGCGACGATTTCCGTCAACACAGCCTTGTCTATTACGCCGCCGGTGGGATTGTTGGGGTTGCAGAGCCAGCACAGGTCCGTATCTGCAGGCAAACGATGGCCTTGCGGCGCGCCCGGCAATTGGTATAGGGCACTTACCTTGTGGCCGTTGATGCGGCAAGCGTCGGCATACTCGCTGAAAGTGGGTTGCAGCACCAAACTGCGCCTGTCGCGGAAAGTTTGCGCGATTAAATAGATGGCCTCGGTAGCGCCGTTTGTCACCGTCACCTCATCTACATGCAAGCCGTGACGGGTGGCTATAAGCGTCTCCAAGCCGTAGGGCTCCGGCTCGGGATAATTGCCGATGCCGCCCATGCAACCGCACAAGTACTCCTCCAACGGCGCCAAGTCCACGTAAGGGGCGATGTTGGAACTAAAGTCGGCTGTTATCGCCCGGCTGTATTTGTAGGAGTCGTCTCCGTGTCCTTCAATCATGGCGTGCAGTCAATATACGGTATATCAAGGGCAGGTCGACATGGCCGCGCACGTGGTCGGCCAACTTGTCGTACTGTTCCTCTTTAAACTTCTCGTAGTCGAACGGAACGGCTTTTACAGCGCACTTGCCGGCGAAAGGCGCCAACAAGTAGTCGGTGAAGAAAGCGTTGTCGAGAATGCCGTGCAGGTAAGTGCCCATGCAACGGCTTGACAAGCGGCAACCATCCGCCGAACCGTCTTCCAACCGCGTCAACGGCGGTGCCGGCGCGCCGTCAACCGGTGTGGTGACGCCGCTGTGTATTTCGTAGGCGCTTCCCCACGTGCTGCCGTTGTCCTCACTCGTCGCTTTTCCGCCTACATCATCAGCCACTGTCTCGCCATTCAACGCCGCCCCCTTGCCTTCTGCCTGCACAGGCTCTTGCAGGCGGAACTTTACCCGGCGTGTCACTTTACCCGCCGCAATCCGTGTGGTCACCGGCAGCAAGCCCAAGCCGGGCAGACGCTCGATGGTGCCCTCTATATGGTCCGGGTCGGTCACCTCCCGCCCCATCAATTGATAGCCGCCGCAGATACCCAAGACGACAGTGCCTTCTTTGGCTGCCCGCACAACGGCCTGTGCCACACCGCTGCGGCGCAACTCGTAAAGGTCGGCCAACGTGCTTTTGCTGCCGGGCAGAATAATGATGTCGGCCTTGGCCAATTCATCCACATTGTTGGTGTAGAACAGGTGCACGCGCGGGTCCCGCTCCAACACGTCGAAGTCGGTGAAGTTGCTCAAGTGATGCAGCAACACCACCGCCACGTTCACCTTTCCTTGCAAGGCACGCGGCTGTTTGGCCGCCAATGCGAGTGAATCTTCGGCCTCGATGGTGATGTCGTTATAATAGGGTATGACTCCCACTACGGGAATACCGCACAGTTCTTCCAACATCTTGACGCCCGGCTCGAAAAGACGCAAGTCGCCCCGGAACTTGTTGATGAGGATGCCCTTGATGCATGCCCTTTCATGGGGGCGGAGCAACTGCAACGAACCGTAGACACTGGCAAAGACGCCGCCGCGGTCAATGTCGCCCACCAAGATTACATCAGCTCCCGCATGCAGGGCCATGGACAGATTCACCAAGTCTACATCGCGCAAGTTGATTTCAGCCACGCTGCCGGCACCCTCCAATACAACGGGATTGTACTTGGCCGCCAAACGGTCGTAAGCTGCCCACACCTCGCGGCGCAACTCCTCCCGCCCTTCCTTGCGGAAGTAGTCGTATGCGTCGCTGTTACCCCAAGGCCGGCCGTTCAACACTACCTGCGAAGTGTGGTCCGACTGGGGTTTCAACAGCAAGGGGTTCATGTCCGTATGGCAAGGGATACCGGCCGCTTCGGCCTGCACGGCTTGCGCGCGCCCTATCTCAAGTCCTTCGGGCGTGGCATACGAATTGAGCGCCATATTCTGTGCTTTAAAAGGTGCGGGGTGATACCCATCTTGGCGGAAGATGCGGCAAAAAGCGGTGGCGATGATGCTCTTGCCTACATCACTGCCCGTTCCGGCAAACATTATTGGGTGAATTCTTTGCATGCGTGAAGCCATAAAAAATGGCTATCTATCCCAGACAGCCAATCCTTTTGTTAACCTTAAATCTAATACTATGAAAAACACGCTACAAAGGTACTCAGAATTGGTTTATCTCCAAATAATCGGGATAATTATCTTCTTTTTATAACATGCTTTAATTTAACGACCGACTCCTTAACAAAAAAGTGACGTTTATCTTCCCCGCTTGTATGAGAAACGCTTCCACTGCTCTTCAGACAGGCCACTTGTGTGCATCTCGTACCTTGCCATCACAAAGAAAAGGTCGGAAAGCCGGTTGACGAACGGCAGCATCTCACCGGGCAACGGGTCTTGCCTGTACAGCGTCCACAAGCGGCGTTCGACTCTGCGCGCCACGGTACGGGTATAGATGTGCTTCACCATAATAATAAGGAATGGATGGAGTTCGGTAAAATCACTCTTTGTCCGACTGCAACCGCTGTAAATCCGTTCCCGCAGGAGCTTGGAACACCTTGAGACCGAACTCGGGCACGACGGCCAGCAGGTGGTCGAAGAGGTCGGACTGGATGTCCTCGTAAGGAATCCAGTCTTTCACCGTGGTATAGAAATAAATCTCTAACGGAAGGCCGTACTCGGTGGGCTGCAGTTGGCGCACCATGCACGGGAGCTCCGTGCTTGTAGTGGGCAGACTCTTGACGTATGCCAGCAAGTAGGCACGCAGCACGCCGATGTTGGTGGGTTTCTCCACTTGTTCCAAGTAAGGCTTTACAAGCGGCATCTTGTGGAACTTGGCCAGCATTTGGGGCGTACAAAAACAGACGGTGTTCATGTCGATGTTCAGGCTGCGCTTGACGCGCCGCCCGCCACTCTCTTTCATGCCGCGCCAGTTCTGGAAGGAGTCGCTCACGAGTATATATGGCGGTATGGTAACGATGGTATTGTCCCAGTTGCGCACTTTAACCGTATTCAGCGCCACTTCCATGACAGTACCGTTGGCGCCATATTTGGGCACCTCAATCCAGTCGCCCACTTTGAGCATGTCGTTGCCCGAGAGCATCACGCCGCTCACAAGCCCCGTGATGCTGTCCTTGAATATCAACATCAATACCGCCGCCGAAGCGCCCAATCCTGCCAACAACGTAATGGGCGAGCGGTCTATCAAGATGCCTATCAGCACGATGGCTCCGATGAACCATACGATGACTTGCAACGTTTGCAACAAACCTTTCAAGGGACGTTTTTGCGAATGTTCCGTACCACTGTAAACCTCATAACCCGCCTTCAAGAAAGCGTTGAGGAAACAGAGGAAAGCAATGAGCATATATATGAGGCACACCCTTTGAATGAAATAAAGCAAGCCCGACAGATGGTCGGCAAAAGCCACCGGTATGAGCAGATAGATGATAAGCGGGGCCACGACACGGCTCGCCCGTACCATCACTTTCTGGTCGAAAAGAACGTCGTCCCAAGTCACCTTGGTGTATTTCACGAAACGCGCCACCACCCGCAACAACACCTTGCGGCAAATGGCATCGGCCACGTAAGCAATGATGAGTATCAAGGCAAACGTGACGAAAGGAACGAGTTTCCCCGCCATGGCCGACGAGGAGCCCCACCCCACCAACAACTCTTCTACATGCTCCAATATATGCATAACCTTATTTTATTCCATACGTCCATATTTCATCTCTATGCCCGCCTTGTCATACTGTTTACGCTTGCCTGTAGGAGGAGCCGAAAGCGTGACGCGTACCACTGCCGTGCGGTCAAGACTGCGTGCCACCGCCAAGTCGAAAGCATCTAAATGTTGTGGCAGGAAACGCTTGCAGATGATGCGCAAAGCCTCCACCTTCTCTGTTTTATCCGTTACAAGTTGGGCTTTACCGAAAGCGACGGCCGAGTGGTACTGCAACGTAAAAGAGCCGTCCAGAGGGCCCACTGTGGGCGTACACTTGGTCACCGCCGAGAGACAGACTTCGGGATGACTGGCAATGGCATCGAGCTTGTCGCCTTCCAAGGCACCGTGAAAGTACCACACCCGACCATCGGCCGAAGCCAAGGACAACGGCAATCCGTAAGCCGTCCCGTCGGGACGGGTGAAACTAACGGTGATATAAGGGGCTTTATGCATAATTTCTAAAGCCCAGGCACTATCCATCTCCCTGCTTGTCTTTCTCATCGGTCAATCAATAGTTTCATATTTAATAAAGGAACAGTCAGCCCGCGTCAACGACATGCCTGCAACGCGCCGCCCGACATTCACGCCGTCAAAGTTACACTTTCCTTCCGGTGTGCCAATCATTCCACGCCATATTAATCGTTTCTTTAACAAATGGAGTGTTTGGTTGATGGTGGGCCTTCTCATTCATTCAATCATGTCTGTACGTTTTTTAACAAGAATAATTGTCAATCCGACTTTCTTTAATAAAAATAATCGGTAAATTTGTATCAACTTTAAAAACATATAATATGAACCAGATAATTGCATGCCTCAAAACACGCCGGAGCATCAGGGATTTTGATGCCGCCAGGATGCCTTCGGAAGAAGTATTGAATCAAATCATCGAAGCCGGCACCTTCGCGCCCACGGGTGCCGGTTGGCAGTCGCCCATCATCATCGCCGTTACCAACAAGGAGGTGCGCGACCACCTCTCCAAGTTGAACGCCCAATGCCTTGGCGTCACCCAAGACCCCTTCTACGGTGCCCCGGCAGTCCTTGTCGTTTTAGCCAACCGTCAATATCCTTGCCATGTGTACGACGGATCGCTTGTCATGGGCAACTTGATGAACGCAGCCCATGCCCTTGGCGTGGACAGTTGCTGGATACACCGTGCCAAAGAGGTGTTTGACTCGGAAGAGGGTAAGACACTGCTGAAATCTTGGGGTGTGGAAGGCGACTACGAAGGTATAGGCCATTGCGTATTAGGCTACCGTAGTGCCGGTTGCCCCGAACCTGTAGCGAAGTCCCGTAAACCGGATTATGTGCGCTATGTAAAATAACGCCATATAGGATATATAGCGGTAGTTGGCCGGATACTGTCGACAGCCGAAGGAGCGGCGGTTGTAAGAATTCATTTGACAGACCAAAAGAAAAGGGGTATGAAACGGTGCGAACTTGTCATTGCATACGTTCATACTTTTTTTTAAGCGGCTTACATTTCTGTCGGGGTAGCGGGATTTGAACCCACGACCCCCTGCTCCCAAAGCAGATTTTATAAAATATAAACCGCTATAATTCAACTAATTACTTGTAATGAAAATTGACTGCGCAAGTGATTTGCGAGCGATTTTAGAACAATAATCTATCTGAAATTCCGACGAAAATCCAATCCGCAAGACTTGTAGTCATCAAACGCGCCGTCGCAACTCACCAGTAAAGCCCTATCAGCTATAGTTTGCGCTATGATAAGCCTGTCCATCGGGTCGCGGTGCTCTCCAAGAGGCAATTCATCCATCGTCCGCAAATGCTTCTCGTTTATCGGAACAATCTCAATGCCGTAGTCTTTGACCATATCCACAATGGGTAATCGCTTATCCCTTTTCAGCACCTTGCCGATGTGCCGCAAGTGAACTATCTCCTGCACGCAAACCGTACTCGTGAACAAAAGATTCTCCGGGTCAGCAATCATATCAGCCGTATCACGGTCTATGCTGTCACCATCACCTGTGAGCATGAATATGACGATGTTCGTATCAAGGTAAATCCTATTGCAGTACCGCATCCCAATCAACCACCTTTAAATAAGCCTTACCCGAAAGCAACATCTCACCAGCCTTGCTCAACTTCTTGGGAAGCGTAGCCCTTTTCTCCTCGTAGGTTAGCTCGCTCCACTTCTTCTTCCTCAACTCCGCAATTTCCTCTGGAGTATAAGTCTTACCAGTTTCCTTCTTCTCTTTCATATTCATATTTAATGTTAGGTTGTCACACGGTGCAAATATAGCGTTTTTCCCCATAATAAGGCACATTTCGCACACCTTATTTATATATAAGCACAAATAAGGCTAATATCCACCATTCATTTCAATATGCCCCAAATAGATAACAGCCACAATCTCAACCCCACAAGTTTTCGCTTTCAGATACTATGTGAATCTATCGTATTCTATCCTAAAAACAATAACGATACGGTCGTTATCTTTTCCTCGGCATTTCCATCTGTTCCCTCAAAATCTCATTCTGACCGCGAAGCCGGCTCACCTCATCCTTCAAGGAACCAATCTCATCCTTTAAAGCAGTAATCTCATCCTTTAAAGCACTTATTTCCATATCCTTTTTGCGCAAAACCTCATATAAGACATCCACGCCATTCTGCATGGGTGTCTTATTCAACATTTCCCCATTACCCGACACAAGCCAATCGGTATTAAGCTCCGGATATATCTTTTCGATTCTACGCAAGACATCAGTACCTATCCCGTTTGCTATATTTTGTATATAGGAACCCGATACGCCGATACTCCTTTGGAATCTACTCTTATTCAATCCTTTATAGGAGATAAAATCTAATAATCTCTCTTTTACATCCATGGTATCTATCTTAAATTATTCTAATTTCATAGATTACTATTGATTTACTATACTTTTTCTCAATAATAATATCTATATTTGCAGCACAAAGTTATCATAAAATATTAATTAACAGAAAGAAATGGGAACTAAAATCAGCAAATCAAAAGATATAGCCATTAGGCTTGAATCATTGCATGTCGGACAAATGACAGACTTCCCCATAGAATGGTTACAATCCGTAAGAGTTGAAACCAGCAAGGCAGCCAATTATCTCGGCCGCCGATTCCGCGCCTGTAAGAACGACAACGCCGTAACCGTATTCAGAATAAAGTAACCCAACCCACGACACCATGTATAAACTAACATCACTCATTCAATTCGTATTGATGGCCATCATCACCGCCTTGGTAATCCTCATCGCCATCGCCACCGCCGTCAAGTGCGGCATATCACTCTTTGGAGTCATCATCGGCGCCGGTGCCATAGCCTCAACCGCCTACATGACCAAACAACTCTACAAAGAAATGCAAGAAGAATAATGGACCACTATGCCCAAATAAGAGACATGTATAAAAAGGAAGAGCAATCAGCAAAAATGCGTACCATGGTCTACGAAGAGTTCCTTGCCGGGCGCTTGACCACACCCTCGGCCATCGCGTCCATGCAACGCTTCATCAGCCGCCACCTCGGTTTAGACGCACAAGCATCCCGGCACTTCCTCGTCACCACCCTTGGGCTTGAAGACATGAATAACCAATAATCATATAACGACATGACCCGGAAAGCATTCAAAACAAAAGCAGCAAAAGCCTGCCATGGCGTTGGCTTTTACCCCACCCCTATCAAACAGGCATGCAACAAGCTTGCCATAAACACCAACAACCATTATAACAAGAGGAAAGCCCTATGACCACCGAGAAACCCAACGTATCACCTACCGGCCGCTTCTCCGTGCGACAAGCCGCCCAAGTACTCCAAGTCCACGAGAACACCGTCCGGAACTGGATAAAAAACGGCGAGTTCAAAGCCTACGAACTCTCCGTCAAGCAAGTAGGCAGAAAAAATTTAATCATCCGCGGCTCCGCACTCATCCGCGTGTGGGGAGCGACAAACTAAAAACAATATGAACCAGTTACAACCCATCGTGGGCAAAGCCGCCCACCAAAAAACAGAGAAAAAACTGCCCGTCTGCGTAGATTTCGACGGCTGCATGGTAGCCCACCACTACCCCCACATCGGAAACGAGAACCACCCCTGCGTGGAAGTATTAAAAAAGTGGCAAAAAGCCGGAGTCGGCATCATCCTCGACACCATGCGCTGCGGACGACACCTGCAAGAAGCCGTCGATTGGTGCCGTGAACACGGCATCCAGCTCTACGGCATCGGAAAAGACCCCCACCAGCAAGAATGGACCCAATCCACGAAAGCCTACGGCGTATATTCCATCGACGACCGCAACCTTGGAGTACCCCTAAAATGTATGGATGGCGAGGACCGCCCCGTAGTCGACTGGGAAGCCATCGACCACCTCTACACCGGTATAATGCTGAAAAGCGCCCGTTACTACATCCAAAACCCCACAATAATCTAAAACAACAACCCATTAAAAAATAAAACATTATGAGCGCAATGCAATTAGCCAACGACCTGTCCACAATGGACGCCGCAAAAGTCATACGCGACGAGCGTGTAAAAGAACAATTCATCTACGTCTACAATTCCATTTGGAATGAAGGAGGCGAAGCAGCCTACGAACGCGAATCCATCTACTTCAACCGCCAGCTTCGCGACAACGAAAACCTGCGCAAATGCACCGGCCTGTCCATTTTCTACGCCTTCATCGATTTAGCCGTCAAAGGACTTACCCTGCAACCCGGAGCCCAAGCCCAGTGCTACCTCATTCCACGCAACGTCAAAGCTGGCATCAGCGGCGGAAGAGACGTATGGGAAAAGAACTGCAACCTCACCATCTCCGGTTACGGCGAACTCTACCTCCGTGCACGAGCCGGACAGATACTCCATGCCGACAACCCCGTCATCGTCTACGACGGCGACCAATTCACCTTCGGCGAAAAAGACGGCCACAAATTCGTCAACTTCGCCTCCAACCTGCCCCACGGAAACAAAAAAATCATCGCCTGTTTCATCAAAATCACCCGGTCAGACGGCACCGTAGACTACTCCGTCATGACAGAAGGAGACTGGAAACGCTTGGCCGACTACTCCGCCAAAAACAACGTAGTGTTCAACCAAGAAACCAACCAACGCGAAAACCGCGCCAACACCCTCTACACCTCCAACGGCGGACAAATCGACACCGGCTTCTTGGTAGCCAAATGCGTCAAACACGCCTTCAAAACCTACCCCAAGTTACAAATCGGCAAAGGCAGCATCATGCAATCCGACCAAGAAGAACAACAACCGGCATTCGACCCCTACACCATGGGCGCACAAGAACCCCTGCCCAAGCAGCCCAATCCTGACGACCGTCCCATGTACCAC
>JAJPYW010000068.1 GCA_021204715.1 Prevotellaceae bacterium | reverse complement strand
GTGCAGTGGTGGGGAATCCGCCGTATCAAGTTGAAAAAGACAGTAATCGCAAGGAACCTATATATCATTTATTCTATGACATAGCATTCCAACTTTCTGATAAGGTAACATTAATTACTCCCGGCCGGTTCCTGTTCAATGTTGGGCAAACACCAAAAGTCTGGATGGATAAGATGTTGGCTGATACTCACTTTAAAGTGGTTGACTATTTTAAGAAGTCGGCTGAAGTATTTCCTACGATTGATATAAAAGGGGGCGTAGTTATTACATTGCGTGATGAAGAGCAAGATTTCGGTGGAATAGGATTCTTCTCGGAATATGAAGAATTAGTTAGTATATTACTAAAGGTTTCTTCACATAATGATTATGTAAAAGGGGAATTCTCCAAGATTATTTCACCACGTGGTCTATATAAATTCTCAAAACATTTAATTGAGAAGTTTCCATACGTAATGGAAATCCAAGGTAAAGGTACAGGGCTGCAAATTGCTTCTAATACTATAGGAAAGCTATCAGAATTTTTTATAATTGATAAGCCTAAAGATGGAGAAGATTATATCCAGATAATGGGTAGAATAAATAACCAACGAGTATTTAGATGGATAAAAAGAGCTTATGTACAACATAATAATTCATTAGACTTTTATAAAGTAATCGTTTCTCATGCAAGTGGTACAGGAGCTATAGGTGAAGTTTTAAGTTCACCTATGATTGGAGTACCCAACCTCGGTCATACCGATACATTCCTAAGTATTGGTAGATTTGAATCAAGAATTGAAGCAGAGAATTGTTTGAAATATATAAGCTCAAAATTTGCACGTGCGTTATTGGGTTCAAGGAAAGTAACTCAAAACACTCCAAGTTCATCTTACTCTAATATTCCTTTACAGGATTTCACTCTTTCATCTGATATCGATTGGAGCAAACCGATAGCCGACATAGACAAGCAACTTTACGTGAAATACGGGCTGACGAAAGAGGAGATTGAGTTCATAGAGCGTATGATAAAGCCGATGTAAGGAGCCTTGGAGAAGGCTGTATGGGATATGACAAGACCTCGGCTTGTGATAGTCGGGGGCTTGTCGTTTTCATTGAGGCTGCGGTACATCCCGACACGCCCCGTTACTCTTACCGAGAGTGACATGTTTTATAGGGGCAAAGCGCTTTCGCGCCGAACTGCCGAAGCCGTTATCGGCAAGCCGCGCAGGAAACAATAAGGAACGCTGCCGTAGGGGATGTGTCAAAAGACACATCCCCTACGGGGACCTTGCTTGACCACCCCTCCAAACCTCCCCTAATAGGGGAGGCTTGGTCGGCCTTCGGCCTCCGAAGTGCGTCTTTTTGAATATATTCAAATTTTGACACACCCTCTTGGTCGGCCTTCGGCCTCCGAAGTGTCTTATATACTTTTTAAGTGTCTGTATTTTTTAACACAGACACTTACAGTAGTCCTTATCCTATAACTCAAGCGTCGATGTTGGCATACGTGGCGTGCCTCTCGATAAATTCACGCCGCGGGCCCACATCCTCGCCCATCAACATGGAGAAGATATAGTCGGCTTCGGCGGCACTGTCCATCTGCACCTGTTTCAACATGCGGTTCTCCGGGTTCATGGTTGTTTCCCACAGCTGTTCGGGGTTCATCTCGCCCAAACCTTTGTAACGCTGTGTGTGGATGGCGTTTTCCGAGCCGCCGCCATACGTGTCGATGAAGCGTTGCCGCTGTTGGTCGGTCCAGCAATACTCCCTCACCTTGCCCTTGGTGCAAAGGTACAGAGGCGGCGTGGCGATGTACAGATAACCCTGCTGGATAACCTGCGGAAAGTAACGGAAGAAGAGCGTCATGATGAGCGTGTCGATGTGCGAGCCGTCCACATCGGCATCGGTCATGATAATCACCTTCTTGTAGCGCAGCTTGTCGATGTTCGCCTCCTTGCTGTCCTCGCTGTCCACGCCGAAGCGTATGCCAAGCGCCTGTATGATGTTGTTCACCTCCTCGCTCTCGAACGCCTTGTGCCACATGGCCTTCTCCACGTTCAATATCTTGCCGCGCAGCGGCAGGATAGCTTGGAACATGCGGTTGCGTCCCTGCTTGGCCGAGCCGCCTGCCGAATCGCCCTCCACCAAGAAGAGCTCGCACTCGTCGGGGTCTTTGCTCGAACAGTCGGCTAACTTGCCCGGCATGCCGCTGCCCGACATGGGCGACTTGCGCTGCACCGACTCGCGCGCTTTGCGTGCCGCTACCCGCGCGGTGGCCGCAAGGATTACCTTCTCCACAATCAGCTTGGCCTCTTTGGGATGCTCCTCCAAGTAGTTTGTCAGCGCTTCGCCCACCGCTTGGTTCACGGCGCCGCTCACTTCGCTGTTGCCCAACTTCGTTTTCGTCTGCCCTTCAAACTGCGGTTCGGCCACTTTCACCGAGATAACGGCTATCAATCCTTCCCGGAAGTCCTCGCCCGAAATCTCCACCTTCGCCTTCTCCAACTGCTTGGCGCAGGTATCCTCTCCATACTTCTTCAGCACGCGCGTAAGCGCCATGCGGAAGCCGGCCTCGTGCGTGCCGCCCTCCTTCGTGTTGATGTTGTTCACATACGAGTGCAGGTTCTCCCTATAGCCCGTGTTGTACATAATGGCACACTCAATGGGCACGCCCGCCTTCTCCGTGTTCAAGTAAATCACGTCGTTGAAAAGCGGCGTGTTGTTGCTGTTCAAGTAGCGCACGAACTCCTTCACGCCCTCTTCCGAATGGAACACCTCCTGCAGGGGGGTGCCGTCCTCTTCCGCTTTGGCACGCAAGTCGGTCAAGGAGATATAGATGCCCTTGTTCAAGTAGGCCAATTCATGCAGACGCGTCTGCAACGTCTCATATTTATATTCGGTCACGGTGAAGATGCTCTCGTCGGGCCAGAAAGTCTGCTTGGTGCCGGTAACACCCGCGTCGCAAGTACCAATCTCTTTGACGTCATACAGCGGCTTGCCGCACGCATACTCCTGTTGATATATCTTGCCACCCCGGAACACCTGTGTGGTCATGTGCGTGGAGAGCGCGTTCACGCACGACACGCCCACGCCGTGCAGTCCGCCCGACACCTTGTAAGAACCCTTGTCGAACTTGCCGCCCGCATGAAGCACCGTCATCACCACCTCCAAGGCCGACTTGTGTTCCTTCTCGTGCATGTCTACCGGGATACCACGTCCGTTGTCCTGCACGGTAATGGAGTTGTCTTGGTTGATGGTCACTTCAATGTGGTCGCAATAACCGGCCATGGCCTCGTCGATGGAGTTGTCCACCACCTCGTAAACCAAGTGGTGCAGGCCGTTCTCGCTGATGTCGCCTATGTACATCGCCGGACGCTTGCGCACGGCTTCCAACCCCTCCAACACTTGGATGTTGCTTGCCGAATAGTTGCTCTCACCCATTAACTTTTCTTCTTCAGTCATAACTATTATCTCTTTTTCGTCAAAGCCCTATATTGATAGAGGCATGCTTTTTTAACAGCCCAAAATTAGTGAAAAAACCCGATATAACCGCCCTTGTCCACTGTTAAAAACGGGGCGTGTGCACCTTTTTTTGCCCCGTTTATGCCATGGGTTCGGGCCGGGAATGACGCATAGCATACAAACTAAAAAGACCAGACTGAAAAGCCCGGTCTATAGGATGATAGAATGTACGGATTCCCCGCTTATGCCAACTTGTTGATGTAGCGCGCCAACTTCGATTTCAAGTTGTTGGCCTTGTTCTTGTGAATCACGTGCGTCTTGGCTAACTTGTCAAGAATCTTGGCCACGCCCGGATACATGGCTGTAGCCTCGCCCTTGTCGGTGGTAGCACGAAGTTTGCGTACGGCATTCCGCATGGTCTTGCCATAATACCGGTTGTGCAGCCTGCGCTTCTCAGTCTGCCTGATTCTCTTCAGAGATGATTTGTGATTTGCCATTTCGACTAATCCTTTTTATTTAATTCATTTATTTGTTTCTTGTAGCCCCTGGGGGAATCGAACCCC
>JAJPYW010000231.1 GCA_021204715.1 Prevotellaceae bacterium | reverse complement strand
GCGTGGTGGGCGACTTGGAGTGGGAGAACGTGGGCTTCGAGGCCAAGGCACTCGACGCCATGCGCGACATTCCGGTGCGCATGATTTCCTACGGCGGAAGCAACTTCAACATCTCTTTCCTCGTGCGCGAGTGCGACAAGAAGCGGGCGTTGCAGTCGCTCAGTGACGTGTTGTTCAATGGCAAATGACGCCGCTATCCATGTTTATGTATCATGAAAGGAATTTTCCCCATAGATAAGTTCAGGCAACTGCGCACGCCTTTTTATTATTACGACACGAAGGTGCTGCGCGACACGCTTTCGGCCGTGCGTTCCGTCATGGACAAGCAGCAGAACTATGTGGTGCACTATGCTGTCAAGGCCAATGCCAACCCCAAGCTGCTCTCCATTATCAGCGGCTACGGATTGGGTGCCGACTGCGTGAGCGGCGGCGAGATACGCGCGGCCCTGCAGGCGGGTTTCCCCGCCGGCAAGATTGTCTTCGCGGGCGTGGGCAAGGCCGATTGGGAGATAGCGTTGGGGCTTGACTGCGGCATCTTCTGCTTCAATGTGGAGTCAGTGCCCGAGTTGGAAGTTATCGATAAGATTGCTGCCGACAAGGGGAAAGTGGCGCGGGTGGCTTTCCGCATCAATCCCGACGTGGGCGCCCATACCCACGCGCACATCACCACGGGCTTGGCCGAGAACAAGTTCGGCATCAGCATGCACGACATGGACAAAGTCATCGACATGGCGCGCGGCCTGAAGCATGTACAGTTCGAGGGGCTTCATTTCCACATCGGCTCGCAGATATTGGACATGGGCGACTTCACGGCGCTCTGCAACCGTGTGAACGAACTGCAGGACAAGTTGGAGGCGCGGGGCGTGCGCGTGGCGCATATCAACGTGGGCGGTGGCTTGGGCATTGATTACAGCCACCCGAACCGCCAGCCCGTACCCGACTTCCAAGCCTACTTCGCCACCTACCGCAACGCCTTGAAGCTGCGTCAGTGGCAGACGCTGCACTTCGAGCCGGGGCGTTCCATCGTGGGGCAGTGCGGCTCGCTCATCGCGCAAGTGCTCTATGTGAAGCAGGGCGCTGAAAAGCAGTTCGCCATATTGGACGCAGGCTTCACCGAACTGATACGCCCGGCTTTCTACCAAGCGTACCATAAGATAGAGAACATCACCTCGGACGCGCCCTTGCAGACCTACGATGTAGTGGGGCCCATCTGCGAGTCGTCCGACGTGTTCGGCAAAGCCGTCGACTTGAACGCCGCCAAACGGGGCGACCTTGTGGCCCTTCGCTCGGCCGGCGCTTACGGCGAGGCCATGGCTTCGGGCTATAATTGCCGGGAATTGCCCAAAGGGTATCTTTCCGACGAGTTGATATAGACACGGGAATTTATGAATGGATTTGTTTTATTAACTTTAATAGATTGATTATGATTACAGAGAAATTGCAGAATGCCATCAACGGGCAGATTGTAGCCGAAATGTGGTCGGCCAACCTCTATTTGTCCATGTCCTTCTATTTGGAGAAGGAAGGTTACAACGGAATGGCCCACTGGATGAAGAAACAGTGGGGCGAAGAGAACGAGCACGCCTTGGAAATGGCCGCTTACTTGCTTAAGCGCGGCGGCGTGGCCAAAGTGGGCAAGATTGACGAAGTTCCCCAAGAGTTCGGAACGCCCTTGGAGTTGTTCGAACAGGTCTACAAGCATGAATGTCATGTGTCGCAGCTCATCGACGCGTTGGTCGACTTGGCTTCGGCCGAGAACGACAAAGCCACGCAGGACTTCCTCTGGGGCTTTGTACGCGAGCAAGTAGAAGAAGAGGCTACCGCCGCAGGCATCGTTGACATGCTCAAGAAAGCCGGCGTGCACATTTGCATGGTCGACGCCAAGTTGGGTGAGCGTAAGTAACCAAAGAATTACAAGCTTTGTACTCAAGGGGCCATGTCATTGCGTTGACACGGCCCCTTTCCCGTTTAAGCGCATTCTTCATGCGTAATATGGTAATCAGTGAGGAGGTGTTGTTTGAAAATGTGGACATAAAATGGCTGACTGTTCTGATAGGCAGATTTTTATTTATTGGGCCATGTTATAATCTTAATATATCCAAATATGGCGACTGTGAAAGTAAAATTCCGCCCGTCTTCAGTCGGCACTAAAGAGGGCGCCCTGTACTATCAGGTAATTCACAACCGTGTGATCAGGCAAATCAACACAGGTTACCGGATTTTTCCCAAAGAGTGGGAAAACATGACATCAAGTATCTTGATGCCTCCGGATGCGAAAGGCGAGCGCCTTGACTATCTGTTCTTGTTGAAGAGCCGCATTAAGGAAGACCTCCATCTGCTTGGGGATATTATCAATCGCCTTGAAAAGAGCGACGAGCCGTTTGTCACCGACCGGATAGTGACGCTTTTCGCGGCCACGGCCGAGAACCGGGGCTTCGTATCCTTTACAAGGAACCTTATCTTCCAATTAAGGCAGTTGGGCAAAATACGTACCGCCGAGGCCTACAATACAGCCTTGAGCAGCTTCGTGCGCTTTTGCGGCGCACGCAACGAAATCTTTTTCGACGAAATGAACGGGGGCTTGATGGTGAAGTACGAGAACTATCTCAAGAAGAAGGGCGCCTGCCCCAATACCACATCGTTCTATATGCGCAACCTGCGCGCCGTCTACAACCGGGCGGTGGAAAAAGAACTTACCATACAGCGTTTCCCCTTCAAGCATGTCTATACAGGCATAGACAAAACCATCAAAAGGGGCGTTTCCTTGAAGACAATCAGGCAGGTGCGCGACTTGGTCTTGGACAACGACCCGTTGATGGATTACGCGCGCGACTTGTTCATGTTCAGCTTCTATACACGCGGCATGTCGTTCATCGACATGGCCTACTTGAAGAAGAACGACCTGCACAAGGGCATGCTCTCCTACCGGCGGCAAAAAACCAACCAACGGCTGTTCATCAAGTGGGAGAAGCCCATGCAGGACATCGTGAACAAGTACAACACAAGCGGTTCGCCTTACTTGCTGCCCATCATCCAGCATGTCGACATGGACGAACGCAAGCAGTACAAGAGCGCGTTGCACCTGATAAACGTCAAGCTGAAGAAAATCGGGGCGTTGTTGGAGTTGGACACGCCGTTGACCACCTACGTGGCGCGTCACGGATGGGCCAGCATCGCCAAAGCCAAGAACGTTCCCATCTCCACCATCAGCGAGGCCATGGGGCACACTTCAGAGAGCACCACGCGCATCTACTTGGCTTCGTTGGACACATCGGTAGTGGACCGGGCGAACAATCTCATCTTGAACTCACTGTAGCCGCGGCTACATACAGTCAAGTTCCTTGCAACCCGGCTGCGCGGTCGGGGAGGGGAAGTCATGTATATAGCACTTCGGAGGCCGTAGGCCGACCAAGCCTCCCCTATTAGGGGAGGTTTGGAGGGGTGGTCAAGCAATATTTAAGCGGCAGCGCCGCTTTGGAGGGGTGGTCAAGCAATGTCCCGTAACGGGAGTGTCGAAAGACACACCCGTTAGTTCCGTTTCCAAAAATCAGGCGTGAAGAGAAGCAGCACGGTGAAGAGTTCCAAGCGCCCCAACATCATGAGAAATGACAGCAGCCATTTGGCCGCCACGGGCAACACGTTCCATGTGTAAGCGGGCCCGAACGCGCCCAAGCCCGGGCCTGTGTTGCCCATGCTCGAGATGACCAAGCCTAAGGAGTCCATGAAGCTGATGTCCATGGCCATCAAGAGGAGTGTGCCGGCAAAGGCAATCAAGATGAACAGAAACGTGAAAGCCAGCACGGTGGACTGCAGCGTGGGCGTCATCACCTGCTTGTTGACGCGTACAGGCAACACGGCGTTGGGATGCAGCAGCTTCCTGAACTCGTTCTTGGTGATTTTACCCAAAATGAGTATGCGGATGCATTTCATGCCGCCTGCCGTGCTGCCCGCGCAGGCACCCATGAGCATGAGCAGCGGCATGATGCCCCAAGCCACGGCGGGCC
>JAJPYW010000249.1 GCA_021204715.1 Prevotellaceae bacterium | reverse complement strand
GAGTAGCTTTTTGCATAGTATCGGCTTAGATGACGCAAAGATAAGGAAAAGTGACGGGAGAAATGCCTTTTTGGTAAAAAAAGTGGTATGCAGAGGGCTTGACGCCGGGGCGGGACGCCTGCCGGGAACTCATCGCAAATGCTTCATTCGTTTATAAAATGTTACTTTTCATTGATTTAATTACGCCTTATAACAGTGTGTGCCTATCTTTGTAATTAGAATGTAACAGTGGCTTTCAAGGCGGGGCATGGCTTTGGGAAACGAAAAATATTTGGCTGCTTTCGCCCCCATTTCGTTGGAGGAGATGGCGTGCATACGGTTGATGAACCGCATGGACATGAAGTTTGTGCTCTCCATAGATACCTTGCACCGCTTGTTGCCCATGGCCGCGCGCGACTACCGTGTGCAAGAGGTGGCGGGGGAGCGCGACATCGCCTACCGCACCGTCTACTTGGACACGCCCGGCATGGACATGTTCGAGGCGCACGCGCACGGCCGCGCCGTAAGGGAGAAGATACGGGTGCGCACTTATCCGGCTTCCCGGCTGACTTTCTTGGAGGTGAAGCGCAAGAACAACAAGGGGCGCACGGACAAGAAGCGGGTAAGGGTGAGTTCTTTAGAACGGATGGCGTCCGAGGGCGGCGGGGAGTTCCTGCACCGCTACGCCCGCTACGGCTTGGAGGAGATAGCGCCGCGGCTCGAGAACCGTTTCCACCGCATCACTTTGGTGAACCGGGCGCTCACCGAAAGGCTGACGATAGACAGCGGCATCCTGTTCCACAACCTCGCCACCGGCAACGAGACAATGCTCGACGGAGTGGTTGTCATGGAGCTGAAACGCGACGGGCGCACGCCCTCGCCCCTCAGCGGCCTGTTGCGGGAACTGCACGTGCGGCCGGCCGGTTTCAGCAAGTATTGCGTGGGGTGCGCCTTGACGGACGCCTCGCTGCGGGCCAACCGTTTCAAGCCGCGCATAAGGAGTGTATTAACCATCAACAATGCTTATAAAGATGAATGAACTTATCGACTTGCTGCTGCACTTTGTGCTGAACGTGGTGGTGGTGTTTGTCATCATCCGTGGTTTCTACTACCCCAAGAGCCGGCGCAGGGACTATTTCTTCACGTTCATGATGATAAGCGTGAGCGTTTTCCTGATGATATTCTTACTTGGAAACGTGAAGTTGAAAGTGGGCTTCGCGCTGGGGCTGTTCGCCATATTCAGCATCATACGTTACCGCACGGAATCGATGCCGGTGCGCGAGATGACCTACTTGTTCGTCATTATCGTGCTGTCGGTTATCAACGCCTTGGCCGAAGACGCGAGCTTCTTGGCATTGATAGCCACAGACATCTTCTTTGTCTTGGCGTTCTGGTTCTGCGAGAGCAACCGCTGGCTGAGGCACGTGGCGTGCAAGCTCGTGCGCTACGACCGCATCGAGTTGATTGTACCCGGGCGCCGGGAGGAGATGATAGCCGACTTGAAGCGGCGCACGGGGCTCGACATCACCAAGGTGGAAGTGGGGCACATAGACTTCTTGAACGACACGGCCATCTTGAAGGTGTATTACGATCCGCATGGCGAGGGGATAAACACGGTGGACACGCTTACGCATATCCCAAGGGAGGGAGAGTAAGCGCGAGCCGGGCGGCGGCAAGGGGTGAGAATAGATAAAATAGGTATAGAGGTTATTGCGATATAGATGATGAAAACGCGTATTCTAATGGCGTTTTGCGTGCTGCTTGCCCTGTGGCCGGCGGGCAGCTTGCTGGCACAAGGCGACGACTTCGGCCTGTGGCTCAGTGCCGGGGTGAAGAAGCGTGTGCTGCCGGGATTGGACGCCACGGTGGAAGGCGAGTTCCGCACGCGCGACGGGTTGGGCAGCGTGGACCGCTGGTCGTTGGCGGCGGGCGCGGCCTACCGCGTCTGTCCCTACTTGAAGGTGGACGCGGGCTATACCTTTATCGACAGCAACCGGGAAGGCGGCGTGACCGGCGGCGGGAACAACTATTACAACGACTATTGGTCGGCGCGCCACCGCGTTACCGCGTCGCTGACGGGCCGGTACGTGTGGAACCGTGTGGAGTTCTCCTTGCGCGAACGCTACCAATACACGCACCGCGCGGCCACAAGCGTGCACAAGTACAGCGCTTCGAGCGGCGCGCAAAAGAAGAGCGACAAGGAGGTGGCGGCCAAGTCGACAAGCGTGCTGCGCTCGCGCCTCGAGGTGCAATGGGACATCAGGAAGTCGCCTTTCAGCCCTTACGCGTCGTGCGAGCTCTACCACAACCTAAGCGGCGGCCGGTCGCTTGCCAAGACGCGCTGGACGGTGGGCACGGAATACAAGATTAACAAGCGGCACGGCTTGGACGTGTTCTACCGCTACCAGAACCGTGCCGACGACGACGAGCAGGACGGCCACGTGGTGGGCGCCGGCTACCAGTTCAAGTTTTAAGAGGGGAGTGAAGAGAACGCCGGAAGGTGATGTAGTATATATATAATAGGTATAGGAGAAGATAAGGATAACAAGATAATCGGTGAAAGGAGCAAGACAATGAAGCTATTAAAACAGGGTATTTGGATAGGTGCGTGCGCGCTTTGTTGCATGGCGTGCAGCACCACCGGGTTTGATACGGACAACGGATGGATGAACGCGGGCGACATGGGTGGCGGCGCCACCGGCGGCGGTATGGGTACAGGCGGCAGCGGCAGTGTCGACACCTCGGGCAACTTGTTGCAGGACTTGACCATCTCTTTGGACGATGTGCCGGACACGGGCTTTACCGATGCCGTGGAGACCATTCCCACCAACTCGGACGACGAGGAATATGAAGACTATGTGGAGAACGCCACGTTCGATTCCAAGATAAGCATCGCTTGGTCGGGCACCGGGGCTTCGGTAACGGGCAGTGTGGAGGGCGTGACGGTGTCGCAAAGCGGCGGGCACGTCACGGTGAACGCCACCGTGAAGGGTGTGGAGTATGTATTGAGCGGCACGGCCACGGACGGTTCTTTGAAGATATACAGTGACAAGAAGTTCAAGCTGACCTTGAACGGCGTGGACTTGACAAGCGCGAGGGGGCCTGCCATCAACATACAGGCCGACAAGCGCGCCTACGTGGTGGCCACTGCCGGCACTACGAACACGCTGACCGACGCGGCCTCGTACAGCGACGCCACCGACGGCGAGGACCAGAAGGCTTGCCTTTTCAGCGAGGGGAAACTCCTTTTCAGCGGCAGCGGCTCGTTGACGGTGAACGGCAATTACAAACACGGCATCTGCAGCGACGACTATGTGCGGCTGCGCAGCGGGTGTAATATCACGGTGGCGTCGGCCGCGAAAGACGGCATCCATGCCAACGACCGCATCGTCATGGGCGGCGGCTTGTTGAAGCTCTATCCTTCGGCCGACGGCTTGGAGTGCGAAGAGGGCGACATCGAGATGCGCGGCGGCTTGTTGAAGGCCGGCATCACCGGCACGGCTTCGAGGGCTGTGAAGGCGGCCACCGATGTGACCGTGAGCGGCGGGCAGCTGATTCTGTTGACAAGCGGCGGCGCAAAGTACGATTCCGACGAGAAGGATGTAGACTCGGCGGGCGGCATGAAGTGCGGCGGCGCCATGACCATTACCAACGCCTCTGTATCGGCCCAGAGCACCGGCTCGGGCGGCAAGGGATTGAAGTGCGGCGGCGACATGACCATTACGGGCAGCGCCATTAAAGTGATTACCACCGGCAAGAAGTACACTTACAGCAACAACTTGGACTCCTCGCCCAAGGGCATCAAGGCGGGTGGCAACTTGACAATAACAGACAGTTCGGTCGAGGTGTCCACCTCGGGCGGCGACGGCAGCGAGGGCATCGAGAGCAAGGCCACGTTGACCGTCAACAGCGGCACGGTGTGCGTGTATGCCTACGACGACTGCCTGAACGCCACTTCCAACATCACGGTGAACGGCGGCAGCGTCTACTGCTACAGCAGCGGCAACGACGGCATCGATTCCAACGGCACGCTCACCTTTACGGGCGG
>JAJPYW010000005.1 GCA_021204715.1 Prevotellaceae bacterium | reverse complement strand
TTTGAAGAAGAACTATAAGAGAACTCTAAGGGTGACGCATTGACGAAGTCAGGAGTTCATGGATGTAGTCTGACATATTGTTGGGAAGCGGACGGTTCCAAGCTTTCAACCGGCTTCCGGGCGGTAAAGGTAATAAAAAAACGACAGCCTCACGCTCACCTCGCCTTCCATTCTTTACCAAGCGATGAAAAACAGCCAATTTGACGTACCGATGCATTGAAATACTGAAAATTTGTCCGAAAAAGAGAGAATGGTCAACTATTTGCACCCCATTGGGTGTTGCAAGAGGCAACCGAATAAGAACCTGCGACAACACAATAAACTAAACAACAGCATATAAAGAAAGGAGCAAATAACATGAACTTCAACAACTTTACCATTAAAGCACAAGAGGCCGTTCAAGAGTCGGTCAACATGGCGCAAGCCAAAGGGCAGCAAGCCATCGAGCCGGTGCACTTGTTGCATGCCGTGCTCAAGGTGGGAGAAAGCGTCACCCGCTTCCTCTTCCAGAAGCTTGGCATGAACGGGCAGCAAGTGGCCGCCCGGTTGGAGAAGCAGATTGAGTCCCTTCCCAAGGTATCGGGCGGCGAGCCTTACTTGAGCCGTGAAAGCAACGAAGTGCTGCAACGCGCCGTGCAGAATGCCAAGGATATGGGCGACGAGTATGTCTCGTTGGAATCCCTGCTCTTGGCCCTGCTCACCGTGAAGAGCGCCGCCGCTACTATATTGAAAGATGCAGGCATGAACGAGAAGGAACTTCGGGCAGGCATAAACGAGTTGCGCAAAGGCGAAAAGGTCACTTCCCAGTCGGGCGAAGATACTTACCAGTCGTTGGAGAAGTATGCCATTAACTTGAACGAAGCCGCGCGCAACGGCAAGCTCGACCCGGTTATAGGGCGGGATGAAGAGATACGGCGTGTACTCCAGATATTGAGCCGCCGCACCAAGAACAACCCTATCTTGATAGGCGAGCCGGGTACCGGCAAGACCGCCATTGTCGAAGGGCTTGCCCACCGCATCTTGCGCGGCGACGTGCCCGAGAACCTCAAGAACAAGCAAGTCTACTCCCTCGACATGGGTGCCTTGATAGCCGGCGCCAAGTACAAAGGCGAGTTTGAGGAACGCCTCAAAGCCGTCATCAACGAAGTAATTAAAGCCGAAGGCAACATCATCCTCTTCATCGACGAGATACACACCTTGGTGGGTGCCGGCAAGAGCGAGGGTGCCATGGATGCAGCCAACATCTTGAAGCCCGCGTTGGCCCGCGGCGAGTTGCGCAGCATCGGCGCCACCACCCTTGACGAGTATCAGAAATACTTCGAGAAAGACAAAGCTTTGGAGCGCCGGTTCCAAACCGTCATGGTGAACGAACCCGACACCTTGAGTTCCATCTCCATACTGCGTGGACTTAAAGAACGCTATGAGAACCATCACCACGTGCGTATCAAAGACGACGCCATCATCGCCGCCGTGGAACTGAGCAACCGCTACATCAGCGACCGTTTCTTGCCCGACAAGGCCATCGACTTGATGGACGAAGCCGCCGCCAAGCTGCGCATGGAAGTAGACTCCGTGCCCGAAGAACTGGACGAAATCTCACGCAAGATAAAGCAATTGGAGATTGAACGGGAAGCCATCAAGCGCGAGAACGATACGGCCAAGTTGGAGCAGATAGGCAAGGAACTTGCCGAGCTGAAAGAACAGGAGGGCATCTACAAAGCCAAGTGGCAGAACGAGAAGCGCCTTGTAAACAAGATACAGCAAGACAAGGTGGAGATAGAGAACCTGAAGTTCCAAGCCGACAGTGCCGAGCGCGAAGGCGACTACGGCAAGGTGGCCGAAATACGCTACGGCAAGCTGCAAGCCTTGAACAAGGAGATTGAGGCTACCCAGCAAGAGCTGCACCGTCTGCAAGGCGACAAAGCCTTGATTAAGGAAGAGGTCGACGCCGAAGACATCGCCGACGTGGTATCGCGCTGGACGGGCATCCCCGTAAGCAAGATGCTGCAAAGCGAGAAGGACAAGTTGCTGCGCTTGGAAGCCGAACTGCACAAGCGCGTCATAGGGCAAGACGAAGCCATTGCCGCCGTCAGCGACGCCGTGCGACGCAGCCGTACCGGTCTGCAAGACCCCAAGCGGCCCATTGGTTCCTTCCTCTTCTTGGGCACCACCGGCGTGGGCAAGACAGAGCTTGCCAAGGCATTGGCCGAGTTCCTCTTCGACGACGAGACCATGATGACACGTATCGACATGAGCGAGTATCAGGAGAAGCACAGCGTCTCCCGTTTGGTAGGCGCTCCTCCGGGATACGTTGGCTATGATGAAGGCGGTCAGCTTACCGAAGCCGTGCGCCGCAAGCCCTACTCGGTCATCCTCTTCGACGAGATAGAGAAGGCGCATCCCGATGTATTCAACATCTTGCTGCAAGTGCTTGACGACGGCCGGCTCACCGACAACAAGGGACGCACGGTGAATTTCAAGAACACCCTCATCATCATGACCAGCAATATGGGCAGCACCTATATACAGAGCCAGATGGAGAAGATGAACGACACGAACAAAGCCGCCATTGTAGCCGAGACGCAGAAAGAGGTAATGAACATGTTGAAGCGGAGCATACGCCCCGAGTTCCTCAACCGTATCGACGAGACCATCATGTTCCTGCCTTTGACCGCCGAAGAGATAAAGCAGATTGTCACCCTGCAGATAAACAGTGTGCAACGCATGCTTTCCGCCGGTGGCGTGACTTTGCAACTCACCGATGCCGCCGTTAAGTTCTTGGCCGATGCCGGTTACGATCCCGAGTTCGGCGCGCGTCCCGTGAAGCGTGCCATACAGCACTATCTGCTCAACGACCTCTCCAAGAAACTGCTTGCGCAAGAAGTAGACCGAAGCCATCCCATCACCGTGGACGTGGCTCCCGCAGGGGGCGGACTTTGCTTCCGCAATTAAACGATGACGCCATTATAAGCCTTGTAAAGTAGCGGGGGATGTGTCTAATGAAACATCCCCCGCTTGTTTTATAAAGACCGGCGACAATAAGTAGAATGAAGACCAAGCAGGCAACTTGATGAAAGGACAGCGATATAAAAAAGTCGGGCCGCTCATTCACATGAGCCGCCCGACACAATTCTATTACAGATAAACAAAACTTTATGATGAAATGAACAAATTCATTCAACTTAAATGGTTCATACTGTATTGACCAATCCTAACCCCTCCCCCAGTGGTTGCTTCCCAAAAAGGGAAGCAACCGCTGTATAGGATTAGAGACGTTGAGTTACCGTTATCGGCAGCGTAATAACTACACTGTGTCCGTAGGAATCAACGCAGTTGATGGTCAACGTCGAAGGAACATCACCCATCGGGTTGGAATCTTGCGATACCGGGTCGAAGGTGATGGTACCGTCATTAGCAATCGTCACATCGAAGTACTCGGCAAGACCGTTGACATTCGTGGTGAGCGTAGCCTGCGGAGAAGCAGTGGAATCGAGTTCAATGCTATCCTCATAAGCGCCTGTACCGGCAGACGTGTTGTATACCAAGCCAGTAGCATTGTACCTGCTATCCTTCTTGCTCGTACCAAGGATGTAGTTAATGTTCAAGTCGGTATTCGTATTACCATAAATCAATGTGGTGGATACCTCATCATCAGCCATTGCATCCTCATCCCAGCTCCATGTATAAGCATTCTCGGTGTAGATGCTTACGTAGATGCTTTGGAAAGAAGCAGCCGTTACTCTGTAAGGATTATTACTCGGATCAGAAGAGATGTTGCCATAGTTGTAATATACCGTCGTAGTGTGCTTCGTCGAATTGTCGATGTAAGACTTGTCAACAACCAACATATCATCTCCGTAAACAGTGATAATGCCGTTGTTCGTAGAAGAAGAGGTAGAGGTTGCCCAAGTGGTCTCATAATTGGCGAGGATAGCGGAATTAACCGTTTCGTTTACACCGAAGAAGTTGAAGATCTGATCCATTCAAATTTGACCATAGGAAGCTGAATTTGCAGCCCAAGAATCATTA
>JAJPYW010000113.1 GCA_021204715.1 Prevotellaceae bacterium | reverse complement strand
GACACCACTAATATACTAAAAATCAACGATATGTGCAACTTTTCCATTTATAAATATTTAGAAATTTAATTCAACCAACGAGTTAGAATATATGTTCTTTACAGCGGAAAACACGTTGCTGATCGGTTCCATTTTGTTGTTTACAAGCATCATCGTGGGAAAGACGGGGTACCGGTTCGGGGTACCCGCTTTGTTGCTATTCCTGTTGGTGGGAATGTTGTTTGGCAGCGACGGTTTGGGATTGCAGTTCCACAACGCAAGAGAGGCCCAATTCATCGGTATGGTGGCATTGAGCATCATCCTGTTCTCGGGCGGCATGGATACGAAGTTTGCCGAGATTAAGTCGGTCATGGCACCGGGTATCGTGCTATCCACGGCGGGCGTATTGCTCACGGCGCTCTTCACGGGACTTTTTATATGGTACCTTTCGGGCATGAGTTGGAACAACATCCAATTGCCCCTCACCACGTCGTTGCTGTTGGCGGCCACGATGTCGTCCACCGATTCAGCTTCGGTGTTCGCCATCTTGCGGTCGCAGAAGTTGAACTTGAAGCACCACTTGCGCCCCTTGCTGGAGTTGGAGAGCGGAAGTAACGACCCGATGGCATACATGCTGACCATCGTGCTGACACAGGTCATCCAGTCGGCGGGCATGAACGGGGCGCAAATAGCCGTTTCTTTTATCGTGCAGTTTGTGGTGGGGGCCGCCGCCGGCTATTTGCTCGGGAAGTTGGCCATACTGATACTGAACAAGCTCGACATCGACAACCAGTCGCTCTACCCCATCATGTTGTTGGCATTTGTATTCTTTACCTATTCGGCTACGGGATTGGTGGGCGGCAACGGTTATTTGGCGGTCTACATCGCGGGCATCATGGTGGGGAACTACAAGATTATCCACCGCAAGGAGATATTCACCTTCATGGACGGCATGACGTGGCTCTTTCAAATCATCATGTTCCTCTGCTTGGGCTTGCTCGTAAACCCCAGCGATTTGCTCGGGGTAGCACCGGTGGCGTTGCTCATCGGGGCGTTCATGATTGTGTTGGGGCGTCCGTTTAGCGTGTTGCTCTGCTTGGTGCCTTTTGGCAAACGCTTCTCCGCCAAGGCACACATCTTCATCTCTTGGGTGGGGTTGCGCGGGGCGGTGCCCATCATCTTCGCCACCTATCCGGTAGTGTCGGGCATACCGGGGGCGAAGGATTTGTTCAACATCGTCTTCTTCATCACCATTTTGTCGCTCGTCGTGCAAGGCACTACCGTGTCGCGCATGGCGCGCTGGTTAGGTCTCTCCAAACCGATGGAGAAAGAGGGCAACGAGTTCGGCGTGGAGTTGCCCGACGAGATTGATTCCGACCTGCGCGACGTGACCGTGACCAAGGAGTTGCTCTCACGCGGCGAGACGTTGAAGGAGTTGAACCTGCCCAAGGGAACGCTCGTAATGATTGTGAAGCGCGGTGAGGAGTACCTCATTCCGAACGGAACGTTGAAACTGCGCGAGGGCGACAAACTGCTGCTCATCTCCGAGAAAGGAAAAGGAGGGACAACGAGGAAAGCGCAGCTTAAAGAGTTGCGCCCGCTCTCCTTGGAGGAACTGCGTCTGCCCGGCAAAGAGATGTTGACGCAGAAGATAAGAACACCGGGAAAGGATCGGAAAAGGCCGGCCGGGCATAAAGAGAACGACAAAGGTGCCATAAGCGGCAAGGAGAACGCACAGGCTGCCGCCAAAGACAAAGCGCCCGCCGTGCATAAAGACAAAGGGCCGGCCATCGATACAGAGGAGCATAAAGGCGCGGCGCCCGTAAAGGGAAATCCGCCGGCGGCCACAGGGAAACAAGGAGTAGCCCGTGCTCTCCCCAAGTAAAAAACAAAAGAAAAAAAGTAAGTTTTATTTTGTAGTTAGAAACAAAGTGGTTAATTTTGCCCCGATAAAAAGAAAAGGAAACAATGAAACTGGCATTGGTTTATACAAATTGTTGGCGTCGCCCGTTACAACATCACAAGTCGTAAGGGGTGCAGTGCTTTAATAATATATGTGTGGACCGATAGGTGAAAATATAAAGAGCCCTGCCGCAACTTGCGGCGGGGCTCTTTCCATTAGGAATGGTTATTAAAACCATAAACAATGATGCCGGCTTGAAAGCGTTTATGGTTTTGTACCAAAGCCAAGAGTTGAAACAACGACAATAATAATATCGCCCCAAAGGGGCCTAATAAAAAACAGTTATGGGTTTTTCAGTTGACAAAGAGGGTTATTACGGAGAATTCGGCGGGGCTTACATCCCCGAAATCCTCCACAAATGTGTAACAGATTTACAGCACTGCTACCTCGAAGTGATGCAGGAGGAGTCGTTCAAGCGGGAGTACAACCTGCTGTTGCGCGACTACGTGGGACGTCCCTCCCCACTCTACTTGGCCGGGCGGTTGTCTGAGAAGATTGGTTGCAAGATTTACTTGAAAAGGGAGGATTTGAACCATACCGGCGCACACAAAATAAACAACACGATAGGACAGATATTGCTGGCGCGCAGGATGGGCAAACGGCGCATCATCGCCGAAACAGGTGCCGGCCAGCACGGTTTGGCCACGGCGACGGTGTGCGCGCTCATGAACATGGAGTGTTCCATCTTCATGGGCAACTTGGATATCGCCCGGCAGCGTCCCAATGTGGAGAAGATTGAGATGTTGGGTGCCAAAGTGGTGCCGGTCTATTCAGGAAGCGGCACGTTGAAGGACGCCACCAACGAGGCCATACGCTACTGGAGTTGCCACCCCTCGGACACCTACTACATAATTGGTTCCACCGTGGGGCCGCACCCCTATCCCGACATGGTGGCGCGCTTCCAGTCGGTCATCAGCGAGGAGATTAAATGGCAATTGAAGGAGCGTGAAGGACGCGACTATCCCGACTATCTCGTCGCCTGCGTGGGTGGCGGCAGCAACGCCGCGGGCACCATCTACCACTATTTGGACGATGAGCGTGTGCGCATTGTCTTGGCCGAAGCGGGCGGCTACGGCGTGGACTCCGGGCAGACGGCCGCTTCCATCGCGCGGGGTAAAGTGGGCATCCTGCATGGTTCGCGCATCTACGTGTTGCAGAACGAAGACGGGCAGATTCAGGAGGCTTATTCCATCTCGGCCGGATTGGATTATCCCGGCGTGGGCCCGCTGCACTGCAACTTGGCGGCACAACACCGTTCGACGGTGTTGTCGGTAAACGATGACGAAGCGCTCAGGGCGGCCTACGAGCTTACACGCTTGGAGGGCATTATCCCCGCCTTGGAAAGCGCCCACGCGCTTGGCGCGTTGAAGAAACTGCACTTTCAGCCAAGCGACGTGGTGGTGCTGACCGTATCGGGCAGGGGCGACAAAGATATGGACACCTACTTGAAATATACCGCGCATCTCTCCGAAGAATGGGAGAAAGGACTGATATAATCCATATAGAAAAGGTATGTCAAACGCATGGCGTATATTATAAACAGGTATATATAATAAGTACAAACAGCAAAAGAAAACAGCAAGGTTTGAAGCTGACGATAGAAACAGAAAAGTCATGAAACAGTATTGTTATAAGACCGTCTGCCGCACGGTATTGGGCGACTTGCACACGCCGGTGGGCATATACATGAGGGTGCGCGACCTCTTTCCGCAGAGCGCGCTCATGGAGAGTTCCGACTGCCACGACAGCGGGCAAAGCCGCTCGTTCATCGGGTTGTGTCCGGTGGCGAGCGTGTCGGTAGCGCACGGCGACGTGTTCTTCCGCATGCCCGACGAGACTTGCCTGACACGTCCCGTCACCGAAAGTTACCGTGTGGAAGACGCGTTGGAAGACTTCCTGAGCCGCTTCCATGTAGAAGGTGAATGTCGCAACTACTGCGGAGCTTACGGCTACACGTCGTTCAACGCGGTGCGCTACTTCGAGAACATCCCGGTAAAGGACAGCCGCGAGGAGCGGAACGACGCCCCCGACCTGCTCTACATCCTCTATAAATACATCATCGTCTTCAACGACTACAAGAACGAGTTGATGGTGGTGGAGATGA
>JAJPYW010000054.1 GCA_021204715.1 Prevotellaceae bacterium | reverse complement strand
AACCCGTACGTCAGTTTAGCAAACTGGTGGTTTCAGCCACTCACCCAAACTTCCTTATCCGAGCCCTCGTTCTACAAACGCGGTGCAAATGTAGGGGAAACTTTTCGAGTATGCAAATGTTTCTTTCATAATTTTATTTCCACAGCGGGTATTTTGCCTTAGAGCAAGCATGACGCTTCCATGATGCCGCTGGCAGTGGCCGCTTTGAAGGCGTGAATGAAACCGCGGTAGCTACAACCGTAGCTACCGTGACAGTTAGAATGGGGGATGCGTCAATACTTGAATAATATCAAGAAGAAGGCACATCGGAGGCCGACCAAGAGGGTGTGTCAAAACTTGAATAATGTCAAGAAAAAGGCACTTCGGAGGCCGTAGGCCGACCAAGCCTCCCATATAAGGGGAGGTTTGGAGGGGTGGTCAAGCAATGTCCCCGAAGGGGATGTGTCTTTTGACACAGCCCCTTGGAGGGGTGGTCAAGCAATGTCCCGTAACAATCGCCACTCATTGTGGCGATTGTTACTTCCGCTTGTTTCTTAAGTGGCAAGCAATGGCTAAGCCAATGGTGCAAATGAAGAGGGCGATGCCGGCCGAAAGGCACCACGAACTGTCACAAACAATGCCTGCGAGGAAGAGCGCTATGGCAATGATGAACCCTGCAAGCGGGTAGATGAATTCTTTAACCGGGCGTTTCATTATACCTGTTATGTATCGTTGTAATGCTTGGCTTCACTTGGCTTGCCCCTCCTGCAACGGATTCCACCCTTGCGCTTTCAAGGCGAACTCGCCGCCGTCGCGCGCGACGAGCGTGCAGCCGGCTTCGGCCTTGGTGATGTAACCTATGAGACGCACGTTCTGCATGGCGTCTACTTTGTCGCGGTCGCCGATAGGCACGGTGAAGAGCAACTCGTAGTCTTCGCCGCCGTTCAAGGCGCAGGTGGTGACGTTCATGTTGAGTTCTTCGGCCATCACTGCGGTCTGGTAGTCAATGGGCAGGCGCTCTTCGTAGACGCGGCATCCACAGTGGCTCTGGGTACAGATGTGCAGCAGTTCGGAGGAGAGGCCGTCGGAGATGTCCATCATGGCGGTGGGAAGCACACGGGCTTCGGAAAGCTGACGGATGATGTCGCGGCGGGCTTCGGGCTTGAGTTGGCGTTCCAAGATGTACTCTTTACCGCTGAAGTCGGGCTGCACGTCGTCCGCGTTCCCTTTCAGCACCGACTTCTCCCTTTCCAAAAGTTGCAAGCCCATGTAGGCGGCGCCAAGGTTGCCGCTCACGCAGATTAAATCGGTCTCGCGGGCACCGTTACGGTAGACTACACGGCCTTTCTGGGCTTCGCCTATGCAGGTGATGCTAATGGCAAGGCCGGTAAATGAAGAGGTGGTGTCGCCGCCCACGATGTCCACGCCGTAGGCCTCGCAAGCCAAGCGGATGCCGGCATAGAGCGCCTCCATGTCTTCCACGCTGAAACGCTTGGACACACCTATTGAGACGGTAATCTGGCGGGGCGTGCCGTTCATGGCGTAGATGTCGGAGAAGTTGACCACGGCCGCTTTGTAACCCAAGTGTTTCAGGGGCACGTAGGTCAAGTCGAAGTGCACGCCTTCCAACAGCAGGTCGGTCGTTACCAGCAGCTCTTTGTCGGCGGGATAGGCCAGCACGGCGGCATCGTCGCCTATGCCGTAGCGGGTGGATGGGTTCACGGGCGCGATGCCTTCGGTCAAGTGACGTATCAAGCCGAACTCTCCCAAGGTGGCTATTTCGGTTCTCATGTCTATGCCCGGTTGATAAGCTCGCGCATGATGGTTGTCATTTTGGGCTGTGCGTCGTCGGCGGCGCGCTGCACCTCTTCGTGCGACACTTCCACTATCTTGCCTTCCACGCCCAAGTCGGTGATGACGGATACACCGAACACCTTGATGCCGCAATGGTTGGCCACGATGACTTCGGGCACGGTGGACATGCCCACGGCATCGGCTCCCATCAAGTGGAAGAGACGGTACTCGGCGGGCGTCTCGAAGGTGGGGCCTTGTGTGCCTATGTACACGCCGTGCTGCAACTTGATGCCTTTCTCGCGGGCAATGGCGTCGGCACGTGCTATCAACGCCTTGTCGTAGGCTTCGCTCATGTCGGGGAAGCGGGGGCCGTAAGGGATGTTCTTGCCGCGCAACGGATGCTCGGGAAAGTAGTTGATGTGGTCGGTGATAACCATCAAGTCGCCTATGGAGAAGGCGGGGTTCGTGCCGCCGGCAGCGTTGGATACGAAGAGTGTCTTGATTCCCAACTCGCGCATGACGCGAACGGGGTAGGTAACTTCTTTCATGGAGTAGCCTTCGTAGTAATGGAAGCGCCCTTGCATGGCCATGACGTCTTTATCGCCCAACTTGCCGAAGATGAGCTTCCCTTTATGTCCCTCGACGGTGGATACGGGGAAGTGGGGAATGTCGGCGTAAGCTATCTCTGTCTTACAGGTTATCTCGTCGGCCAAGCTGCCCAATCCCGTGCCAAGTATGATGGCGGTTTCAGGATGCATATGCATGCTTTTTCTTATGAAGGCGGCTGTCTCTTGGATTTGTTCTAACATAATCTATGATGTTTTGGTTGAATATCTCTTGTTGGTTCTGCAATATCTCTATGTCTATGGGAAGCACGTAGATGTAGGGCTTCAAGGCATCGTCCAATTCGGGGTGGTGCAACAGCCGCGTGGCGTCTTTCTCGGTAGTGATAACCAGCCTGCGCCACTCTTCCATTTCAAGGAACATCTGCTTCATTTGTTCCAAGTCGTGGTGGTTGAAGTGGTGGTGGTCGTTGAAGCGCAGCAGGCGCACGTGGCGCGTGTAGGACTTCACTTCCCTAAGGAGCATGCGCGGCGAGGCGATGCCTGTGACAAGCAACACCTGCTCGTCGCCCACAAGCGGGGTAATGGCGTTGTGGGCGTTGATAAGTGTGGGAAAGAGTGGTTGGAGCATGCGGTAACGGTACTTGGAGAAGTACAGGTGCTGCGACGGGTGCAGCTGAAGCCGCTTGGTGATGAAGCTGAAATCGGCCGGCTTCATGCCGTCGGGACATTTGGTCACGATGACGATGTGGGCGCGGAACTTGCCTTCTTCGGGTTCCCTGAGCTTGCCGGCGGGCAACAACTCGTCGTCGCAGATGAGGCGGTGGCAGTCGGTCAAGAGAATGTTGAGCCCCGCTTTGACGTAACGGTGCTGGAAAGCGTCGTCGAGCAACACGGCGTCTACTTGGGGATTCTTCAGCTTCAAGAGCTCTTCGATGCCGTGGCAACGGTTCTCGTCCACGGCCACGCGCATGCGCGGGAACTTATACTTTATTTGGTAAGGCTCGTCGCCTATCTGCCTGACGTCGCTCTGTGCCGTCGAGAGGATATAGCCCTTGCTGCGCCGCTTGTAGCCGCGGCTCAGCGTGGCTACGTTCAAGCCGTTGCTCTGCAGCAGCCTCACCAAGTACTCCGTATAGGGTGTCTTGCCCGTGCCGCCCACGGCGAGGTTGCCCACGCAGATCACGGGCAGGTCGTACGTGTTCTGGCGCAGCCAGTTCATGTCGAACAGTTTGTTGCGTAAACGTACCACTAACCCGTAAACCCAAGCGATGGGCATCAGCCAATGGTATATCTTGCGGCTCATCTGATATTGGGTTCAAACGGCAAGCGGGCCTGTATGGGGTCGCACTTGTCCCAGTTCATCATGAGGTCGAGCGGCCGGTAGAGTTCTCTCATCTTGCCTAAGGGGAGCTTGGCATGGGTGAATCCGCCAAGCAAGTCCATGAGGTTGTCCATCATCCCCCGCTTGGCAGGATAGCTGCGCAAGGAATATGCTTCCAAGCCCGCGCGTTCGGCCGCTATCTCCACGGCTTTGTCTATTCCGCCTATCTCGTCCACCAACCCTACAGCCTGCGCCATGGCGCCGCTCCACACGCGTCCTTGGGCTATCTTGTCCACCGCCTCCTTGCTCATGCCGCGCCCTTCAGCGCAACGTGTAAGGAAGAGGTCGTAGCCCCGGTTGATGTATTCTTGCAGCAATGCTTTCTCC
>JAJPYW010000035.1 GCA_021204715.1 Prevotellaceae bacterium | reverse complement strand
CATTGCGGAAATAGCTCAGTTGGCAGAGCATAACCTTGCCAAGGTTAGGGTCGCGAGTTCGAGTCTCGTTTTCCGCTCGGTCTTTTACATTGTAACGAGGAATTGCCCAGGTGGCGGAATTGGTAGACGCGCACGTTTCAGGTGCGTGTGCCGCGAGGCGTGCAGGTTCGAGTCCTGTTCTGGGCACTTTCCCTTACAGCAAGCGTTCCATGACCTTTTGCCTTTAGTCGGAGAGATGGCGGAATTGGTAGACGCGCTACTTTGAGGGGGTAGTGACAATTATGTCGTGGGAGTTCGAGTCTCCTTCTCTTCACACTAAAGTCCTGCGGAAATAGCTCAGTTGGCAGAGCATAACCTTGCCAAGGTTAGGGTCGCGAGTTCGAGTCTCGTTTTCCGCTCACATATATCAGCAGCCGCCTTTTACAGGCGGGATAAGGAAAGCGCGCGGCACGTGCGCTTTTTTTTGTATATACATTTATTTCACCCTTTCTTCTTTAATCCGTCAACTTCTTGCTATTTTTGCATCAGATAACCGTTATTCTCAGCAAAACTATAACCGAAGAAGATATGATGAAAAGAGTATTGTTACTGACGTGCCTCTGCTGCACGCTCGCCGCTTGCAACCGTGTGGAAAAGCAAGCCGCCGTAATGCTTCAATCGGCCCGCACAGCCTACGGGCGTGGCGACTACACCGAAGCCAAGACACAAATAGACAGCATCAAGGTGCTGTATCCGAAAGCCTTCAAAGCACGCCGCGCGGCGAACAAGTTGAAGTATGAAGTAGAGTGGGACGAGTTGGGACAGAACTTGGCATGGCTCGACAGCACCCTGCAAGCGCGTCAGGCACGGTTAGACAGCGTCAAGGGCAATTACCTTTTCGAGAAAGACGGGGAATACCAAGACATAGGCAGCTACATCCACCCCTCGCAGGTCATCGAAAAGAACCTGCACCGCAGCTTCCTGCGTTTCCAAGTAGACGAGACGGGGCTCATGCGCATGACATCCATCTATTGCGGCAGCTACAACATACACCACACGGCCGTGAAAGTAACGGCGCCCGACGGCACCTTCGCCGAAACCCCGGCCTCCGACGACAGCTATGAAACCACCGACTTGGACGAGAAGATAGAGAAGGCCGACTACAAGGCAGGCGAAGACGGCAATGTGATGGCCTTCATCAGCAGCAACAGCGGTCAGAACCTGCGCGTGCAATACTTGGGCGAGCGTCCTTACACCACCACCATGCTTCCCGCCGACCGTGAAGCCGCCGCCGCCGTTTACGAGCTGTCGCAACTCCTGTCGTCCATCACCGGGCTGCAAGAGGAGATTAAGCAAGCGGGTTTGAAGCGGGAGTTTATTCAAAGAAAGTTGCAGGGAGAAGAGGAAAAGTAACGCTGATGGTTGTTTGACTATGAAACAGCCGGCTGTATCCCTTTATGAATTGAGGCTGATTGACCGCTAACCAACCAGCCTTTTTCCTTTATACTTTTATACTGATTGACCGCAAACAAATAAGCCCTTACTCCTTTATACCTTCAAGTGTCGGCAGCCCATCTATCCCCTCCGGCAAATAGCCGCTGCGTATGCGCCACTCCATGGGATAGAGGTTGTTGGCGCGGTTGCCCAAATTCTTGATAAATCCCAAAGGAATGTCACGGTATGTCACCAACACAATGCCCCGTGGCGTGTCATCGGGCAGTGTAACCGCCTCTTTGCGCAGGTAAGCGATGGCTTGCAGGTAATCGAGCGCGGCCTTTGGAAAAGCATTTTGATGGAGAATGGTACTCACGGCCAACGCATGGTGCGGCAGCATATCGCGCCCTTTCATCTGTGCCACCGTCACGCCCGCTTTGAGTACATGCAGCGACGCGTGCATTGCCTGCAACCGTGCCAAGTACCGCCGTGGAAAAGCATGGAAGCGGCCATCCTCCTGCCACAAGGCGAAGTCATCGGCGTCGCGCAGCCAGCCGCGCACCACGCCGCTTTCCGCCGATGCATTGGCGGCGGCAGAGGCATTGCCCCTCTTTCCTTTGCGTCCGCCACGATTTTCCATGCCGACGCTGTCCGCTTTCCCCTTCTTCCGCAACACCACCATGAAGAATCCTTCGCCCCTTGTGCGGTGCGGCAAGAAACGGTAGACGGGGAACGGCGCCTCCTTTAGCAGGTTGCCCGTAACGTGCCATTCATCCGGTATGTGCAAAGGCAGCACTTCCGCCCCAAGCGTGTCACGTATCCACCGCACGTTCCCCTCGTTCTCCTCCGTATTGAAGGTACACGTGCTGTACACCAACAACCCTCCCGGCTTCAAGCAATCCCAGCAACCGCCCACGATGCGCCGTTGCCGTGCCCGGCAAAGCGACACGGTTTCGGGGCTCCATTCATCAGCGGCGGCAGGCTCCTTGCGGAACATTCCTTCGCCCGAACAAGGCACGTCGGCTAAAAGCACGTCAAAGCAGCCGGGAAGCGCGGCGAAGGCGGACGGGTCGTCGTTTGTCACGACAACATGGCTCTCTCCCCACTTCACCATATTCTCCACCAACACCTGCGCCCTGCTCTTTATCACTTCGTTGGCCACAAGCAAGCTGCCTTGGGGCAAGCAACCACACAGCAAGGTCGACTTCCCGCCCGGCGCGGCGCACAAGTCCAATGCCACCACCGGCTCGCCGCCCGCATACGCCCGCACCGCTTGCTCCACAAACATCGAAGCCGCCTCCTGCACATAATAGGCACCGGCATGGAAGAGCGGATCGAACGTAAAGGGAACACGCCCGGGCAGATAGCGGCCCGACGCGCACCAAGGCACCGGCTCCAACGACGCCTCCGTCCTTACCTTTTGCAAGTTCAGGCGGATAGCCGTGGAAGGCGTGTCACAAAGCGCCTCCTTCAAGCGGGCAGCCTCTTCAAGGCCGAGCGTCTGTTGCATAGAAGAGAGAAAAGCGTCGGGCAAGTTCATGGTGTCAGAAGGGTAGGGGTTATACCTGTTAACGGCCAATAATCATACTTTTTACAAGCAGGAGATACAATTCTCCCCTTTCATCGCTACAAATATCAAAAAAATATCTTCTCTTTGCAACTTTCTACAACCTAAAGAACGTCTAATGACAAACGAAACCTCTTAAACACATCCACAATATGAAACGATTGCCCATAGTCACGACGCTCTGCTGCCTGCTTGCCGCCGCCGGCATGCAGACCAAGACCGCCCAAGCACAAAACGTGCAAACGCAGCACGCGCAGGTAATGAAAAACGACACTACCGGCATCACCACCGCCACCGTAGCGGCCACCGACACGCTGCCCGACGGCCTGGACCGCACCAACTCCGTGACCGTCTCGTTAGACGGACAAGAGCCCGACGAAGCCCAAAATACCCAAGGCCTCAGAATCCTCGGAATAGGTATAGACTCAGACGACATGGATGAAGTTGTCATTGTATTGATTGTCTTCGTCAGCTGTGTTACCCTGCCCGTACTCATCGTTTTCTTCTCCCTGCGCTACAAGTACAAAATGCGGCGCACGGAGTGCATGGTGGCGGCGCGCGCCTTGGAAGCCGGAAAATCCTTGCCCGACAACTTCTTGAAAGAACCTACCCAAAGCGACTTGCGCACCAAAGGCATCCGCAACATCTCCATCGGCGTGGGCTTGGCCCTTTTCCTTGGGTTCCTTTGCGGGGCGTCGTTGAGCACCATCGGCATCTTCATCGCGCTGTTGGGCGCGGGCCAGGTAGTCACCTACTATACACGTCCCAAGCAGCAAGACGCTCCGCAAACCCCGTTGCCTGCCGATAAAGCGCAAGCCCCGGCGCAGCCCCAAAGCGCTGCCGAAGCACAGCCACAAAGCCCTGCCGAAGCACTGTCGCAAACACAAGCCGAAGCCCCACAAGACGGGCAAGCCACGCACCGCGCAGCCCAACCCGACACATCTTTTAAGTAACACTTGCAGGCCGCGGGGAAAGCCCCTTGGGCTTTAAACCCCCGGTTGACATGGCACCCCCATGGCCCACCACCCCCCCCCAAACCCCCACCCGTTAAACCCCGAAATTTAAAA
>JAJPYW010000134.1 GCA_021204715.1 Prevotellaceae bacterium | reverse complement strand
ATTGATAATCAACAGTGCCATCGTTTTGCGCTAAATATGTGATGAAGTCAGGAAATTGGCTGTTTTTCATCGCTTGGTAAAGAATGGAAGGCGAGGTGAGCGTGAGGCTGTCGTTTTTTTATTACCTTTACCGCCCGGAAGCCGGTTGAAAGCTTGGAACCGTCCGCTTCCCAACAATATGTCAGACTACATCCATGAACTGAACGAAATGCAACGCGCCGCGGTGCTTTACAACGACGGACCGTCGCTGGTGATTGCCGGCGCGGGTTCGGGAAAGACGCGGGTGTTGACCTACAAGATAGCCTATCTGCTTGACAACGGATACGAACCATGGAACATTTTGGCGCTGACCTTCACCAACAAGGCGGCGCGCGAAATGAAGGAACGCATCGCAAGGCAGGTGGGGCCTGAAAGGGCGCGCTACTTGTGGATGGGTACCTTCCATTCCATGTTCCTGCGCATACTGCGCGCCGAGTCGGCGGCGGTAGGATTCCCGCCCCGCTTCACCATTTACGACGCGGCCGACAGCAAGAGCTTGCTGCGCACCATTATCCGTGATGTGTTGAAGTTGGACGAGAAGGTCTACAAGCCCGGCACGGTGCAAGGACGCATCTCCACGGCGAAGAACCACTTGTTTTCGCCCGCCGCCTACGCCGCCGACAAAGCCATCTATGAAGCCGATTGCGCCATGGGCATACCCGCCATGAGCAGCATCTACCGCATTTACCAAGAGCGGTGCCGGGAGTCGAAAGCCATGGACTTCGACGACCTGCTCTACTATACCTATATACTGTTCAACACCCATCCCGAGCTACTGGCGCAGTACGCGGAGCGCTTCCGCTACATCTTGGTAGACGAGTATCAAGATACCAACGTGGCCCAGCACCGCATTGTGCTGCAACTCTCGCAAGGACACCGGCACGTGTGTGTAGTAGGCGACGACGCGCAGAGCATCTACTCCTTCCGGGGGGCCGACATAGACAACATATTGGGCTTTACGAAAATCTTTCCTGAAGCGCGCGTCTTCAAGTTGGAACGCAACTACCGATCCACGCAGACGATAGTATCGGCCGCCAACAGCTTGATTGCAAATAACCGCCGTCAGATACCCAAAGAAGTCTTCTCCCAAAAGGAAGTGGGCGCGCCCATCGACGTCTACCAAGCCTTCAGCGATGTGGAAGAGAGCGACATCGTGGCCAACAAGATAACCGCTTTGCGGCGTGCCCAGCACAGCGCCTATACCGACTTCGCCGTGCTTTACCGCACCAACGCGCAAAGCCGTGTCTTCGAGGAGGCCATGCGCAAGCGGGGCATGCCATACCGCATATACGGCGGGCTCTCGTTCTACCAGCGCAAGGAGATAAAGGACATCACTGCCTACTTCCGCTTGGTGGTGAACCCGCACGACGAGGAAGCCTTCAAGCGAGTCATCAACTACCCGCCGCGCGGCATCGGCGATACGACCGTCGGGAAGCTTGCGGTAGCGGCATTGGCAAACGGTGTGAGCCTGTGGAGCGTGTTGCAGCAACCCCAAGCCTACGGCGTGGGCTTCAACAAGGGGACGTTGGCCAAGTTGGAAGGATTCCGGCAGTTGGTTGCCGGCTTTATAGAGACGGCGGCGGGCAACGACGCGTGCGAAGCGGGGACACACATCATCCGTCAGACAGGTATTGTGCAGGAGGCCTGCCCCGACAATACACCCGAGAGCCGAAGCCGCAAGGAGAACATCGAAGAGCTTGTCAACGGCTTGGACGACTTCTGTGCCCGGCGGCGTGAAGAAGGCAATACAAACATCGGCTTGGACGACTACTTGGCCGAAATATCATTGCTTACCGACCAAGACTCCGACGACGACAGTGACGAGAAAGTAACGCTGATGACGGTACACTCCGCCAAGGGATTGGAGTTCCGCAACGTGTTCGTGGTGGGCTTGGAAGAGAGCCTTTTCCCCAACGCCATGGCAGGCGATTCCATGCGTGCCATGGAAGAGGAGCGCCGGCTGTTCTATGTGGCCATCACACGCGCCAAGGAGTGCCTCTTCTTCTCTTACGCCAAGAGCCGTTACCGCTACGGGAAGATGGAGTTCTGTGCGCCAAGCCGCTTCTTGAAGGAGATCGATGTAAAGTATCTGCACCTGCCGCAGTTGCCGGGCATGGCGGGAGCGGCGCAGGCAGCAGGGGAGGGAAGAAAGAGCCTTGAAGGAAGCCCGCTCTATAGAAGATACGGGCAGGAGAACAAGTATGGCCGGCTTGACAAGGAGAGCGGCTATGGACGGTTCGACAAGGAAAGCAGGCAAGGCCGATACGGTGCGGAAGGCGGATATGGCCGCAAGCCGTCGGGCGAAGAGCGCCGTGTTCCCTCAAGTGAAGGAAGCCGCCCGCCTGCTGTGCAAGCGCCGGCCGGATGGAAGTCCCTGTCAAGCACAAAGCCTGCCGCAAGCGCCGCGTCCGGCGCCATGGCCGGAAAGCCTGCCTTGCATGCGGGGCAACACATCCTGCACGACCGCTTCGGCTTGGGCGAAGTGGTGCGTGTGGAGGGAACAGACGAGAATGTCAAGGCCACCATCCATTTCCGGAACGCCGGCGACAAGCAGCTCTTGCTGCGCTTCGCCCGCTTCAAGATAGTGGATGAATAAGGCAGATGTCCTATACCTTATATATATAGTGACATGCAGGTCTTATACCTTATTATATATAGCCTCTCCCGTCCTGCTTTAGACCGATAGGAACAGAGAAATAGAAATACAGGCAGACAAAAGCAACTAATTTGTATCATCCATATACCTTATATATATGATCGACTTTACCCGTTTCCCCTCTCCTTGCTACATAGTGGAAGAAGAACTCTTGCGCCGCAACCTCACGTTGATAAAGCAGGTGGCCGACAGTGCAGGCGTGGAGATAATCCTTGCCTTCAAAGCCTTTGCCTTGTGGCGCACGTTCCCCATTTTCCGTGAGTATATCCATAGCTGCACGGCCAGTTCACCCTACGAAGCACGCTTGGCGTTGGAAGAGTTCGGCAGCCGCGCGCACACCTATTCGCCTGCCTATACCGGAGACGGTTTCCCTGAGATAATGCGCTGCAGCAGCCACATCACCTTCAATTCCTTTACCCAGTACGAGCGTTTCTATCCCTTGGTGAGGCAGAGCGGCCGGCCCATTACATGCGGCATCCGCATCAATCCCCAATACTCCGAGATAGAGACGGCGCTCTACAACCCTTGCGCGCCCGGCACCCGTTTCGGCGTAACGGCGCGGCGCATGCCCTTGCAACTGCCCGAAGGCATCGAAGGCTTCCACTGCCATTGCCACTGCGAGTCCTCCTCCTACGCTTTGGAGCGCACGTGGGCGCATATCGAAGCCAACTTCTCACGCTGGTTTCCACAAATCAAGTGGCTGAACTTGGGCGGCGGTCACTTGATGACACGTGCCGGTTACGATGTGCCCCATCTGGTGCGTTTGCTCCAATCCATCAAGGCACGCTATCCCCATTTGCGCGTCATCCTTGAACCCGGTTCGGCCTTCGCATGGCAGACGGGCGTGTTGCTTGCCCGTGTAGAAGATGTGGTGGAAGAGAGCGGCATCCGTACCGCCATCTTGAACGTGAGCTTCACTTGCCATACGCCCGACTGCTTGGAGATGCCTTACCAGCCTGAAGTGCGGGGCGCGCGCAAGGGCAATGCCGGACCTTACGTTTACCGCTTGGGCGGCAACTCTTGTTTAAGCGGCGACTACTTGGGATTGTGGAGCTTCGACCACGAGTTGCAGCCGGGCGAGCCTGTCGTTTTCGAGGACATGATACACTACACCACGGTGAAGACCACCATGTTCAACGGCATACCCCATCCCGCGTTGGCTATGTGGACAAAGCAAGGCGAGGCGCGCGTCTTCCGCCGCTTTACTTACGAAGACTACAGAGACAGGATGAGCTGACAAGCGCCACGCTCTTTCCCCATACCATAAAAGAGGCTTTGACAGCCGGATGATATTCCCCATGAGAAGGCATCCTACGCGCGCCTCTTCCCACTTGAAAAGAAAAAAAACAAGGAATTGTTTGTGGAATAAGATAAATTGGCTACCTTTGCAGCCAACATTGCGGAAATAGCTCAGTTGGCAGAGCATAACCTTGCCAAGGTTAGGGTCGCG
>JAJPYW010000115.1 GCA_021204715.1 Prevotellaceae bacterium | reverse complement strand
CTCTTGTTCGGTATGTTCAATGTGGGTTACCAACATTTCCATGCCACGGGCATGACGGGCGGTTTCTGGGCCATGTTCGGCTACGGCTTCCTGCGCGTGTTGCCCAAGATCATCGTCTCCTACGTAGTGGGATTGGGCATTGAATTCGTGGTGGCCCAATGGAAGAAAGAGGAGATTCAGGAAGGCTTCCTCGTTTCCGGTATCTTGATACCGATGATTGTGCCTGTGGACTGTCCGCTGTGGATATTGGCCGTCGCCACCGCCTTTTCCGTCATCTTCGCCAAAGAGGTGTTCGGCGGTACGGGCATGAACGTGTTCAATGTCGCCTTGGTTACCCGTGTATTCCTCTTCTTGGGCTATCCCGCCAAGATGTCGGGCGATGCCGTCTGGGTATCGGGATGCAGTGTTCTTGGATTGGGCAAGGCGGTCGACGGCTTGACGGTGGCAACGCCCTTGGGCATTACCGCCACAACGGGTGTCGCCCCGCAGTTCTCTTGGGACATGGTTACCGGACTTATTCCCGGTTCTATCGGCGAGACCAGTGTGATAGCCATCGCTTTGGGAGCCATCCTGCTCTTGTGGACGGGCATAGCCAGCTGGAAGACGATGCTCTCCGTCTTCGTGGGCGGCGGGCTCATGGCCGGTGTGTTCAACCTTGTGGGTCCCGACACGGCCATCGCCCACATGCCTTGGTACGAGCACTTGGTATTGGGCGGCTTCTGCTTCGGCGCCGTCTTCATGGCCACCGACCCCGTTACATCGGCGCGTACCGAGACGGGCAAGTACATCTTCGGATTCCTGATAGGCGTGATGGCCATCGTCATCCGGGTGCTCAATCCCGGTTATCCCGAAGGCATGATGTTCGCCATCTTGCTGATGAATATCTTCGCTCCGCTGATTGACCATTGTGTGGTCCAAAGCAACATCAAGCGCCGTGCCAAGAGAGCCCTTGTTAAGTCCAACCATTAAACCGGATGAGAAATGAATACCAATAGTAACAGTTATACGATTGTCTATGCTTCGGTATTGGTCATTATCGTTGCATTTTTGCTGGCGTTCGTCAGTTCTTCCCTCAACGAGAGGCAGAGCAAGAATGTGGAGCTTGACACGAAGAAGCAGATTTTATCCGCGCTCAACGTGAAGGACGTCAAAGACGCCGATGCGGAATATAATAAATATGTGAAGAGCGACATGTTGCTCACTGCCGACGGCACGTTGGTGGAGAACACCGGCGCTTTCGCCACCTCTTACGAGAAAGAGGTGAAGGAGCAGGGCCGCCTGCACTTGTTCATTGCCCAAGTAGACGGCGACACCAAGTATGTGTTCCCCGTCTACGGAGCCGGTCTTTGGGGCGCCATTTGGGGTTATGTAGCTTTGGACAGCGACAAGGACACCGTGTTCGGCGTCTACTTCTCCCATGCCAGCGAGACGCCCGGCTTGGGTGCCGAGATTGCCTCTGACCACTTCCAGGCAGAGTTTCCCGGCAGGAAGACAATGGCGGACGGCGAGGTGGCCTTGGGTGTGGTAAAGCACGGCAAGGTAGAGAATCCCGACTATCAAGTGGACGGCATTTCGGGCGGCACCATCACCTCCACGGGCGTGAACGCCATGTTGAAAAGCTGCCTGTCCAACTACAAAATCTTTTTAACTGCTAACAACGAGGAGGAATAAACGATGGGAAAACTGTTTTCAAAAGAAAATAAGGAGATATTCTCCACTCCGATAGGATTGAACAACCCTGTCACCGTGCAGGTGTTGGGTATATGTTCCGCCTTGGCTGTCACCGCGAAGTTGGAGCCGGCCATCGTGATGGGGCTCTCGGTGACGGTAATCACGGCCTTCTCCAACGTGGTGATTTCGTTGCTGCGCAAGACCGTTCCCAACCGTATCCGCATCATCGTGCAGTTGGTGGTGGTGGCGGCGTTGGTCACCATCGTGAGCGAGATCTTGAAGGCGTTCGCCTACGATGTGAGTGTGCAGCTCTCCGTCTATGTGGGCTTGATTATCACAAACTGTATCCTCATGGGTCGCTTGGAGGCGTTCGCCATGCAGAACGCGCCTTGGGAATCCTTCCTTGACGGTGTGGGCAACGGTTTGGGTTATGCCAAGATATTGATAATTGTGGCTTTCTTCCGCGAGCTCTTGGGCTCGGGCACCTTGTTGGGCTTCAATATCCTGAACTACGCGCCCATACAGAAGTTAGGCTATGTGAACAACGGCTTGATGTTGATGCCGCCCATGGCGCTTGTCATCGTGGCGTGCATTATCTGGTACCAGCGCGCGCACCACAAAGAGCTGCTCGACAGATAGGGCAGGGCCAACGATGGATTATGTAACCGTCTTGAAAATGAACATGTATCATTTTATAACTGAATAATATGGAACATTTACTTAGTTTATTCGTCCGCTCCATCTTCGTGGACAACATGATATTCGCCTTCTTCTTGGGTATGTGCTCTTACCTTGCCGTGTCCAAGAACGTGAAGACCGCCTTGGGATTGGGCATCGCCGTGACATTCGTGTTGCTCGTCACCCTCCCGGTAAACTATTTGTTGCAGACCAAGGTGCTGGCCGCCAACGCCCTGATAGAAGGCGTCGACCTCAGTTTCTTGAGCTTCATCCTTTTCATCGCCGTCATCGCCGGCATCGTGCAGTTGGTGGAGATGATTGTGGAACGTTTCAGCCCGTCTCTATATGCTTCTCTTGGCATCTTCCTGCCGCTCATCGCCGTGAACTGCGCCATCATGGGCGCCTCGCTCTTCATGCAGCAGCGCATCACGTTGGCCGAGAGCGATCCCAAGTTCATCGGCGGTATAGGCGATGCCGTGTCCTACGCCCTCGGTTCGGGTATCGGTTGGTTTTTGGCCATCGTGGGACTCGCCGCCATCCGCGAAAAGATGGCCTTCTCCGATGTGCCCGCCCCTTTAAGAGGGTTGGGCATCACGTTCATCACCGTTGGATTGATGGCGTTGGCATTCATGTGTTTCTCAGGGTTGAACATCTAAATTTGAAAGGAGTCAGACTATGGATATGAATTTAATATTGGCGAGCGTCGTTGTATTCTTGGTGGTCATCATCTTGCTTGTCATCATCCTCATGGTGGCCAAGAACCTCTTGGTACCGTCGGGAAACGTGAAAATCACCTTGAACGGCGACAAGGAGCTGGAAGTCGCTTCCGGCGGCACGTTGCTGAACACACTCTCCGTCAACGGGATATTCCTCTCATCGGCATGCGGCGGCAAAGGTTCCTGCGGACAGTGCAAGTGCCAGATACTCGAGGGTGGGGGACAGATACTCCCTTCCGAGATACCCCATTTCAGCCGCAAGCAGCAGAAAGACCACTGGCGCTTGGGCTGCCAAGTGAAGGTGAAGGGCGATATGTCCATCAAGGTGAACGAAAGCGTGTTGGGCGTGAAAGAGTACGAATGTACGGTCATTTCCAACAAGAACGTGGCCACCTTCATCAAGGAGTTCAAGGTACAGCTGCCACAAGGCGCCCACATGGACTTCCTGCCGGGTTCCTACGCGCAAATCAAGATACCTGCCTTCACGATGGATTACGACAAGGACATCGACAAGAGCCTCATCGGCGACGAATACATGCCGGCTTGGAAGAAGTTCGGCCTCTTCCCGTTGAAGTGTGTGAACACCGAGCCTACCGTGCGTGCCTACTCCATGGCCAACTATCCGGCCGAGGGCGATGTGTTCATGTTGACGGTGCGTATCGCCACGCCGCCTTTCAAGCCCGACCGCAGCGGCTTCATGGATGTGAACCCCGGTATCGCTTCCTCTTATATCTTCAGCTTGAAGCCGGGCGACAAGGTAACGATGAGCGGCCCTTACGGCGAGTTCCATCCGCACTTCGACTCCAAGAAGGAGATGATTTGGGTGGGCGGCGGTGCCGGTATGGCTCCGTTGCGTGCGCAAATCATGCACATGACCAAGACGCTGCACACCACCGACCGTGTGATGCACTACTTCTATGGTGCGCGTGCCTTGAACGAGGTGTTCTACTTGGACGACTTCCACAACTTGGAGAAGGAGTATTCCAACTTCCACTTCCATCTGGCTTTGGACCGTCCCGACCCGGCTGCCGATGCCGCCGGCGTGAAGTACACGCCGGGCTTCGTCCACACGGTGATGTACA
>JAJPYW010000192.1 GCA_021204715.1 Prevotellaceae bacterium | reverse complement strand
TGGTGACTCCCTGCATGGGCCCGTCGTGCACGCCGCGCATGCCGATGGTGTAGATCATGGGGTTGCCGGCCACTTCTTTTACCCGCTCCTCCCAGAAGCGGTAGACGGCCGGGGCGTTGTGGGCGTAATCGTAGTCGCCCTGTGCGCGCAGGGACCACTCGCCCGCGGCGTTGCATGCCAACGGCTCGCAATGGGAGGTGCCGATGTAGATGCCATAGCGCGCGGCTACCTCGCGGTTGCCCTTCGTGAGGAAGAACGGCGTGGTGCACTCGTGCATGGCGGGCCAGAAGGTATTGGCTTTAAGACGCAGCAAGAGCTCGAAGACGCGCCCGTGCGTGCGGGGGCCTATGGTGCAGGTGCCGTACTCACTGCCGGGCTCGTAGTTGTAGCGCGTCCAAGGCACCAAGCCCCAGTCTTCGTCGTTGATGAAGATGCCGCGGTATTCCACCGACGGGGCTTGCAGGTCGCTGTAAAGGGCAGGCAGGGTGAAGGTGTCGCGGTGCATGGGGGTGACATCGGCCCACCATTCCCACGGGCTGACGCCTATCAAGCGGGAGAGCTCCATGAGCGCGTAGGCGGTGCCGTGGGCGTCGCTGCCGGCAACGAGCAAGCGTCCGTCGGGCAACACTTTGAGCAGGAAGGCTTGCTTTTGTGCTTGCAAGGCGGCGGTCTCTTCTTCAAAAGCGGATAACAAGGGTGTAGTGCCGAGGGTGCCTACAAGGATGTGGGCTTGACGCGCTTGTGCGTCTGCGGCGGGCGCTTGGTTGTCGACAAGGCTTCCTAAGATACGCAGGGAGTCGGCGAAGACGGCGGCGTAATCGCGCCGGAAGAGTTGCAGGGCGGTCTCTACCACGGGTTGTTCCGAGCTGTCGCAAGCAAGGGTTAAAGGCGTGCCGCTTGTAATGGTGAACTGGGCGTGCAAGGGGAGTAGCAGGAGGGTGAAACACCCGGTTAAGATGGCTTTCTTCATCTGTTTTTGTATTTGTATTTGTATGGAATGGTTGTCTATATATAATAAGGTATAGTGTAAACGGCCGGGTGTGGACGGCGTTGACGCCCGGCTGTGTAAACGTCAGTCACAGTCTGTAGCTGCTGCATCTCAAACATTCCTTGCAATGCTTCCCAAACATTCTTTGGCTCCAAAGTTACGCAGTTTTATCATACCTTCCGTGTTTTTGGGGAAGAAATTACCGCATGACAGGACAGACTATCGGCTTGACAGGTGGTTCATTTAAGATTCTTTTTATGGTATGGTAATGACTTACCGGTTTTTTCCACTATATTTGCATTTGAATTTTCGTTATACACTTAATATATACCTATGAATACCGAGATGAAAGAATCTATATGGGCTGAAACAGGGAAGTTTTGCATTGACATTGCCAAATTGGTTTTTGGCGGTATTATACTGGCAAGTATAATGAGGATAAATGTAAGCCAAAGTTTCCTATTTATGTGTGGAGGAATAGCTTTCATCGCTTTGGTTTTTGTAGGAGTCTCTTTAATAGCATTGTCTAAATACCAAAATAAAAAATGAAGTTATGGAATTGATTATCTTTTTAATGGTAATTACCGTCATCGCTCTTGCGGGTGGAATATGGGCGGTGATACAAATAAGGAAGGCTGAACGTGCAGATGAAAATGGTCGGGATTTATCAAATGCCGAAACTTCCATAACTTCGCATCCTTGAGATATAACAGGGCTTGAGGTGATAGTTCCAGTCATTGATAAGGAACGGTAATGTACCCGGTATTGCCAAATCGGGTACATATATTCTTTAATCTGTATAGGAAACCGGCTTTTGCTTTACAGATAATCAACATGCTTGCCCGCTATATACAAGATTGCCCTTGCTGCAATTGCTTGCAACAAGGGCAATCTTTATATTGTGCCAACCCTTATTTCGGGCTGTCTCCGTACTTGTTGGCGGGCTTGCTGTCTTGAATATAGAAGATAATCAAGATAATGGTGCCGATGACGGGCAGGATGTGCCACAAGAGGTTCCATGCAGAGCGGGTGGTGTCGTGCAGACGGCGGGCGCCTACGCCCAATGAGGGAAGCAACAGGATGAGGCCCACAATGGTGCCCAATACTCCGTTGATGTACGAGCATACCCAGCCCACGATGACGGCAAAGAGATAGAAATACCAGAACTCGGAACGGCGCGCGCGGCCGTTGAAGTTGAAGTAGTTCTCCTTGCTCAAACATTTTTTTACGGCTTCAATGAATGTCATAGTTGTATGTATTAATAGGTGAATAACTTATCCGGTTCCGCTTTCAGCGGGGACACATAATATAAAAGAACGATAACTTCTCCCGTCTCGCTTTCAGCGGGAACACATAGTATAAAAGAACGATAGAGGGTGTGTCAAAACTTGAATAATATCAAGAAAAAGGCACTTCGGAGGCCGTAGGCCGACCAAGCCTCCCCTATTAGGGGAGGTTTGGAGGGGTGGTCAAGCAACGTCCCCGAAGGGGATGTGTCTTTTGACACAGCCACTTGTTGTCTATAAGGGCAGTACGCAGCGTTTACTCGGCTACTTCGGCTCCCCAGTTTTCACGGGCGAGACGCTTGTAGCTGTTGTAACGCCACTTGGCGTTGTCCTCGGCAGCTTGGAAGAGCTGTGCGGCCTCTGTGGGATACTGCTTCATGACGGACGCGTAACGTACCTCGCCTTTGAGGAAGTCTTGGAATCCACTCCAGTCGGGCTCTTTGCTGTCGAGCGTGAAGGGGTTCTTGCCTTCGGCTTCCAAAGCGGGGTTGTAACGCCACAGGTGCCAGTAACCACACTTCACGGCCTTCTCTTCTTCGGCTTGGCTCTTGCCCATACCGGCCTTCAAGCCGTGGTTGATACACGGTGCGTAGGCGATGATGATGGACGGTCCGTGATAGGCTTCGGCTTCGCGGATGGCCTTCAACGTCTGGGCTTGGTCGGCGCCCATGGCGACTTGGGCTACATAGACGTAACCGTAAGTGGTGGCCATCAGGCCGAGGTCTTTCTTGCGCACGCGCTTGCCGGCAGCGGCGAACTTGGCAATGGCGCCCATCGGGGTTGCTTTGGATGACTGACCGCCCGTGTTGGAGTAAACTTCGGTATCGAGTACCAAGATGTTCACGTCCTTGCCGCTGGCGATGACGTGGTCCAAACCGCCGTAACCTATATCGTAAGAGGCACCGTCGCCGCCGATAATCCACTGGCTGCGTTTAACCAAGTACTGTGACAGGCCGGCGATGGTCTTGCAGTGGCAGCACTGATCCTTGGCGGCTTCTACCATGGGGATAATCTTCTCGGCCAATTCTTTGGTCTTGTCGGCGTCGAGGCTGTTGTCGAGCCATGCTTGGAACACTTCTTTATATTCGGCGGGCGTGTGCTCGGAAGCAATGGCGTCGGTCATGGCCTTGGCAATGCGGGCGCGCATCTTCTCGTTGGCTAATTCCATACCCAAACCGTATTCGCAGAAGTCCTCGAACAGGGAGTTGGCCCATGCGGGACCGTGGCCCTTCTCGTTCTTCGTGTAAGGTGTGGAGGGAACGGAGCCGGAGTAGATAGAGGAGCAACCGGTCGCGTTGGCTACCATTTCACGGTCGCCGAAGAGCTGGCTGATGAGTTTCACGTAAGGAGTCTCGCCGCAACCCGAGCAGGCGCCGGAGAACTCGAACAGCGGCGTGGCGAACTGGGAGTTCTTCACGTTGGCCTTGATGTCTACCAAGTGCTGTTTGCTCTTCACGTTGTCCACGCAGTAGGTCCAGTTGGCGGCCTCGGCGAGCTGTGTCTCGAGGTGCTTCATGGTCAAAGCCTTGCCACCCTTCTTGGGGTTGCCCGGACATACATCGGCGCAGTTGCCGCAACCCAAGCAGTCTAAAACGTCTACCTGCATGCGGAAGGTCATGCCGGCGAATGCCTTGCCCACGGCCTTTATTTGGGTGAACTGGGCGCCCTTCTGCTCCTCGGCATCTAATACGAACGGACGGATGGCGGCGTGGGGGCAAACGTAGGCACACTTGTTGCACTGTATACAGTTCTCGGGATTCCACTCGGGAACGAAGGCGGCCACACCGCGCTTCTCGTACTTGGCGGTGCCTTGATACCAAGAGCCGTCCTCGATGCCCTTGAAGGCGGATACCTTCAACAGGTCGCCGTCCTGCGCGT
>JAJPYW010000095.1 GCA_021204715.1 Prevotellaceae bacterium | reverse complement strand
GAAGCGGCAGATGTTCGAGGGGCAGCAGGCACAGCCGAACCATGGCTGGCGCTGGTGCTGGCCCACACTCTCCAAGGGGTTGGGGTAGAAGAAGCTGCCCCCGTCGAGGGAGACGCCCGAGATGAGGCCGTTGTAGAGGGTGCGCTCCAACACATCGTAGTACTTGGACTCGCCGTGCAGCAGGAAGAGGCGGTAGTTCACGTAGACGTTGCCTATGGCCGCGCAGGTTTCGCAGTAGGCCGACATGTTGGGCAGCTCGTAGTTCTTGCCGAAGGCTTCGCCATCGGCAGTGGCGCCTATGCCGCCGGTGATGTAGTATTTCTTTTCCACGATGTTCTGCCAGATGCGGTCTATGGCGGCGATGTACTCTTCGTCGCCCGTCAAGGCGGCCACATCGGCCATGCCTGCATACATGTAGGAGGCGCGCACGGCGTGCCCCACGGCTTCGTCTTGCTCTGTGACGGGCTTGTGCGACTGGGAGTATTCTTCCTTCACCTTGGTGTGGCCGCGCTTGTCGAGAAAGAACTTGGCCTCGTCCAAGTATTTCTTGTCGCCTGTTACCAAGTAGAGCTTGGCCAAGGCCATCTCGGCTATCTGGTGGCCGGGCACCACGACTACTTGGCCGGGGCCGTCGCCTATTTCGCGGCACACGCAGTCGGCGTAGCGTATGGCGATGTCAAGGAAGTTGCGCTGGCCGGTGGCTTGGTAGTGGGCAATGGCGCCTTCGACCATGTGCCCCAAGTTGTAGAGTTCGTGGCTCAACACCTCCTCTTTCTCCCAACGCTTCCTGCCCGACCATTCGTGGGGGTGCTTGGGGTTCATGGTGCGGCTGGTGTAAAGGTAGCCGTCGGGCTCTTGCGCGGCCGCCACGATGACGAGCACGCTGTCGATGTAGCGCTGCAGCTGCTTGTCGGGGTAGGTCTGCAGAATGTAGCTGGCGCCCTCGATGGTCTTGTACACGTCGGTGTCGTCGAACGAGTAGCCCGTCACGTGGATGGTGTCGCTTGGGTGGGCGGCGTTCTCGAAGTTGGTGTAGCGCCCTGTCTCTTCGCACTTGCTGAAGGCCAAGGGAATGGTCACTTCACGGCTCGCTTTCAGGCGTTGCCCCCAAAAGGAGTTCTCCACCACTTTCACCGAGGTGAAGGGCACCGGGTTGATGGGGTATCCGCCGGTTGTCTGTTTTACTTGTGCCGCGCCGAATGTCACCGAGGCGGCCAGCAGGGCAGTCAATAGGATTTGTTTCATGGTTTCTATATTTTAGTTGTTTGATGGTTGAGCTTCCCAAGGAATGTATTCATCCCACAGCCGCAAGGCGTGCAAGTATCCGGTAAACGGCCATTCTTGCCCGCTATTGCGTCCCAAAGTTACGAATTGTGACGGTTTTAGCAAGAGTTGTATCTCTTTTTCACTGATAAGAACGCCATTTATATATACACGCTCCATCCGCCCGTCGAACGAGATATAGAGGTGCTGCCACTGCCCGGCGAACGTGCCGATGTCTTCATAGCCGGCGTCCTCGAACCACCCGTAGTGATTGACCACGCCGCAACGGGGCTCGGTGCCGTTGCCAAGCATGAGTTTCTCCAACTCGTCGAAAGATGTGGTGAAGTCGGCCACGCACTCGTTCTCGGCTATGGTGTCGTTCAGTACCCACGCCTCGATGGTGTAGGGGGCGTTGTCGCGCAGCGAGGCGGGCAGGCTGAAGGTGGAACGGTAGTGCTGCCGGCCGTCGAAGTGCAGGGCGCGCAGGCCCTCCCGCTCCTCTATCATGGCAGGTATCCGCCCGGGCAGGAAGAGGCCTCCCGTGCCGTGGTCGCGCAGGTAGCGGGCGGTGTCGCCCACGGCGAAGTCGTCGGCGGTGATGTCTACTACCAAGCCTCTTGTGTGGTTGTCGGCTACCGGCTGTCGGGGAATGTCCGTGGCGGCGTCGTAGGCTTGTTCGGCTTCTTCCTGCCGCCAATTGTAGTAACGTAGGTTGGTCAAGACAAGCGTGCTGTCGCCGGATTGTACGAGTACTTCGCCCTCGCCGGCCTGCAAGTTGCCTCCGGCTTCTTCGGCAAGGGCCTGCCACGTGCCTGCCGTGTAGCGCATGGCGGCGAGCGTGTGGGGCCGGTGGGAAGACAAGAGCGGATGGGCGTAGCGCAGCGTGGTGTGGGGCGCCAAGGCCAAGGCGTCGCGGCCTTGCAGACGCACTGCTTGAACCTCGCCTTCCTCGCGGGTGAACGCGCCGGCAAGCATGCCTTCGTTGTTCTGCCACGAGCGGCCGTCCCAGTCGGCGGCGGTAAGGCCGAGCCACTGCTGGGGCGGGGAGTCTTCCACGCCCGGGAATACTTTGATGTTCCATACGGCGCCGCCGAATCCCCGCTTTTGCCCGCCAGTGCAGGTGAGGCGCACGTAACGGGCTGCTTGCCTCCCGAAGTCTACCATGGGGCTGCCGGCCAAACGGTTGTTCCGCTTGTCGGCGAAAAGGTCCCACCGCCGCCCGTCTACGGATGTCTCTATCATGTATTGGTAGAACTGGGTGCCGTATTCAAACTGGGTCCACACGGTGCGTATCTCTTGTATGTGGCCCAAGTCGATCTCTATCCACGCTTGCCCCGTGCCTTGGGCACGCCACAGCGTGCCGTTGTTGTCGTCGACGGCGTATTCGGGGCGGAAGTCGTCGTTGTAACAGGAGGAGGCGCTTACTTTCGCGCCCAATGCCAAGTTGGGCGACTTTACCGTGAGCGGCGCCAACGCGCCCACGCCCTTGTGGGTGGGTTGCACTTGCAGGATGTTGCCGCTTCTGTCGAACTTGAGGCGGTCGGCGCATACTTGACGGTGGAATCCGCGCGTGGAGTGGGGGTTGTCGTGCCGGTGGTAGACCAAATAGTAGTCTTCACCTTCTTGCAACACACTCGTGTGTCCCGGTCCGTCTATCGTGCCGTCGTCGTTCGTCTCCAAGAGGCAACCTCCGAAGGTGTAGGGTCCCAAGGGCTGCGCGGCGGTGGCGTACTGCACGTGGTAGGTGCTGTCGTGGCAGGAATCGCACGAGTAGAGCAGGTAGTAGGTGCCGCCGCGCTTCATCACAAAGGGAGCCTCGAAGAAGTCGGTGGCTTCGGTGTTGGGGATAAGGCGCGTGCAGGTGAAGGATTTCAGGTCGGCACTCAGTTGGCCGGCGCCGCATCCGAAGCCTTCGTAGATGCCCCACGTTCCCCAATAGAGATAGACCGCCCCGTCGTTGTCTTGAAAGGTCTGCCCGTCCAAGGTGATGGCGTTTTTCACGTAGCGGTCGGGCACCAACACCGCCTCGCTCTCGCCCAAGATGTTCTTCCAAGGGCCGCGCGGGGTGTCGCCCACACCGCAGTGTATCGTGCAGGGTTGGCAGTAGAAGTAATAGTAGCGTCCATCGGCGTGCCGCATCACGTCGGGGGCCCATATCCAGTGACTGTCGGGCCAGTTCATGGGCATGAGTGTCCAGTTCACGAAGTCCTTGCTGCACCACACTTGTGCCGGCCCGAATCCTGCCCCGTTGCCGTCGGTGGTGGCGTATATATAATAGGTGTCGCCGAACTTCTTTATCGTGGGATCGGCAAAGTAGCCCGGCAGTAAGGGGTTTCCTGCCGCGGGCGCGTTATATGCTTGCTGGGCAAGGGCGGTGGGGCTTCCCGCAGCAAGGAGGAATACCCCGAAGAGCCATCTGCTTATCCATTGTTTCATCAATAGGACACTTTAAGTTTCATCAATATCCCGCTTCAAGTCTTGTCAATAGCACACTTCAAGCGGTTTGAGTGCAAAGGTAAAAGAAATATCTGCCAAAAAGCGGAATAATCGTCCAAACCCCTGCAAAACCTGCTGTTTATCCATATCTCTTAAAACAAATAAGGATTATTCTTGCATTCTATTGGATTTATTTGCTATTCTACACCTGTTTAATTCCGTTAATTTGAACTCGTGAAAAACTATATAAATTAAAGATAATTTCTATAAATAAATAAGGTAGCAGCAGACCGTCACTCCCCCACATAGAACGCACCTACGGCCGCTTTTACCTATACAGAACGGATGGAACGATTGGAAAGTGACGTCAGATAGATATAAAAGATAATAAACGTGTGTGAAAGAGTGCCGCGCTGCCTTGTGGGGCCGACGCTCGACAACCTTTAAACTCAATTATAGTAATATGATGGACAAACA
>JAJPYW010000096.1 GCA_021204715.1 Prevotellaceae bacterium | reverse complement strand
CTGATGAATACACGCCTGATATGGTTCTGATGATTGCTTTGTAACGTCCTACTACTTTCTCGCACGCGTAGGAGATTTCGCCCAAGGTGGCGCGCACCCGGGCGGCTTCCACGGCCAATTCCAAGAGGTTGCCTTCTTTGGTCTCCACACACTTGGTAATGGCGTCCAAGGCGCGCTCAACGGCGGCTTGGTCGCGGTTCTGCTTCAAGAGGCGCAGGTTCTCAATCTGCTCTTGACGCACGGCGGTGTTGTCTATCTCGAGGATGTCGATGGGGGCTTCTTTCTCCAAACGGTACTTGTTCACGCCCACGATGGTCTGCTGTCCGCTGTCGATGCGGGCTTGCGTGCGGGCGGCGGCTTCTTCGATGCGCATCTTGGGGATGCCGGTCTCTATGGCCTTGGCCATGCCGCCAAGCTGCTCAATCTCCTGTATGTGCTCCCAGGCGCTGTGGGCAATCTCGTTGGTCAAAGTCTCTACATAGTAGGAACCTGCCCACGGGTCGACGTTCTTGCAGATGTTGGTCTCTTCTTGGATGTAAATCTGCGTGTTGCGGGCGATGCGGGCCGAGAAGTCGGTGGGCAGCGCGATGGCTTCGTCCAAGGCGTTGGTGTGCAGCGACTGGGTGTGCCCCAAGGCGGCGGCCATGGCCTCGATGCAGGTGCGCCCCACGTTGTTGTAGGGGTCTTGCTCGGTGAGCGACCAGCCGGATGTCTGGCAGTGGGTGCGCAGGGCGAGCGACTTGGGGTTCTTGGGGTTGAACTGCTTGACTATCTTGGCCCAGAGCATACGGGCGGCGCGCATCTTGGCTATCTCCATGAAGTGGTTGGTGCCAATGGCCCAGAAGAAGGACAGGCGCGGGGCGAAGGCGTCGATGTCGATGCCGGCGTTCACACCGGCGCGCAGGTACTCCAATCCGTCGGCCAAGGTGTAGGCCAGCTCGATGTCGGCGGTGGCGCCGGCTTCTTGCATGTGGTAGCCCGAGATGGAGATGGAGTTGAACTTGGGCATCTTCTTGGAGGTGTACTCAAAGATGTCGGAGATGATCTTCATGGAGAATGCGGGCGGATAGATATAGGTGTTGCGCACCATGAACTCCTTCAAGATGTCGTTCTGTATGGTGCCGGCCATCTCTTCGAGCTTGGCGCCTTGTTCCAACCCGGCGTTGATGTAGAAGGCCATGATGGGCAGCACGGCGCCGTTCATGGTCATGGAGACGGACATCTTGTTCAAGGGGATGCCGTCGAACAGCACCTTCATGTTCTCTACCGAGCAGATGGACACACCGGCTTTGCCCACGTCGCCCACGACGCGCTCGTGGTCGGGGTCGTAACCGCGGTGGGTGGCCAAGTCGAAGGCTACCGAGAGGCCTTTCTGACCGCTGGCCAAGTTGCGGCGGTAGAACGCGTTGGACTCTTCGGCGGTGGAGAACCCGGCATACTGGCGGATGGTCCAAGGACGGAAAGTGTACATCATGGAGTAGGGGCCGCGCAGGTAGGGAGGTATGCCGGCCGCGTAGTCCAAGTGTTCCATGCCTTCCAAGTCTTCTTTGGTATAAACAGGCTTCACTTCAATGTGTTCCGGCGTTTTCCAGTTGGGGCTGATGCCGCAAGCCTTCTGCCACGCCATGCCGTCGACGGGCTGGAGGGCGGCATATATGTCTATGTTCTTAAAATCTTTTCTCATGATTCCTTATCGTGTATGGAAGTTCATCCTTACTTCTTGATTAATAGTTTGTTGAATTCTCTCAAGGTGTCGAGTACATTCACGCGCACGTGGATGAAGTGCTCTATGCCGGCGGCTTTGAGCCGGTCCATGCAGGCGGGCGCGCCGGCCACTACGAACATGGCACGGCCGGCGAGTGCCTCGTAAGCGGGGATGGCATACTGGCCGTACTCGTCGTCGCTCGAGCAGATGACCACCATGTCGGCACCTGCCTTGACCGCGGCCTCGACGCCCTCTTCCACCGTGGGGAAGCCCAAGTTGTCGATTACCTCGTAGCCCGCGCAGGCCAAGAAGTTGCAGGAGTACTGGGCGCGCGCCTGGCGCATGGCCAAGTTGCCTATGGTGAGCATGAAGGCTTTGGGGCGCTTGCCCGAGGCTTCGGTCTCCAACCGCAAGGCTTCAAACTCGGTAGCGGCGCGGTGGAAGTCGAGCGTGGGCAGGTCGGGCAGGCAATCGTCGTGCTTGCAGCAGCAGCCGGGCTCCACGGGTTGCTTGCCTTCGGACTTCTCGTTGAAGTTGGGGTATTGGTTGGTGCCGAGCAGCACTTCGCGGCGTTTGGCCACGGCCGTGTGGCGGGCTTTGTTGCTCTCGCCTACGGCGGCTTGTACTTTGCCGGCTTTGACGGCGGCATAGAAGCCTCCCTCTTCTTCCACGGCGAGGAAGAGCGCCCAGGCTTGCTTGGCAATAGAGACGGTGAGGTTTTCAATGTAATAGGAACCGGCGGCGGGGTCGACGACCTTGTCGAAGTGTGACTCTTCCTTGAGCAGGAGTTGCTGGTTGCGGGCGAGGCGTTCGGAGAAGTCGCCCGGGGCTTCGTAGGCCTTGTCGAAGGGTACCACGGTCATGGAGTCTACCCCGGCCAAGGCCGCGCTCATGGCTTCGGTCTGCGTGCGCAACAGGTTGACGTAGGCGTCGAAGAGCGTCAGGTTGAACGTGGAGGTCTCGGCATGGATGTGCATCTTGGCGGCCTCTTTGTCGTCGGGGGCGTAGGCGGCCACGATGTCGGCCCACAGCAGGCGGGCGGCGCGGAACTTGGCTATTTCAAGGAAGTAGTTGGAGCTGATGCCGAAGTTGAAGGTCATCTTGCGGGCTGCCACGGCGGCGGGCACGCCGGCTTCCGTGAGCATGTTCAAGTATTCGTTGCCCCAAGCCAAGGCGTAGCCCAACTCTTGCGAAATGTAGGCGCCGGCGTTGTTCAGCAGCAAGGGCGTCACGTCGACGACACGGTAGCCGGGCAGGTCGGCGGTGCACTCCACGAGGGCTTTGGCGGTAGCCGCCGCGTCGCCTTTCTCCTTGCCGCGGGTGAGCATCGTGCCGATGTAGTCGTAGCGTATGGAGCCTTTCAATTGTGAAAGGTCGTAGCCGTGCTTGCGGTAGTAGGCCGTAAGCAGGCCGGCCAAATCCAATACGTGCGAGGGACAGGTGGCGAAGTTCAACTCCACGCAGGCCGCGCAGATGTCTTTCAACAAGGCTTCCAAGTAACCGGCGTTCAGGTCTTTGGCCTTGATGCGGAACGTGAGGGAGTCAATGCCTTTGTTCAAGATGTCCAGTGCCTTGGCATTGGCCTCCGCGGGGTTTTCCACCTTGATTTCTTGACGAACCAACCACTCGTTGTTGCTGGTTTTAGTGCCTCTCAGGTAGGGGAACTCACCGGGAAGGGCGTCGGTTGTCTTGAGCCCCTCCAAGTCTTCCAACCGGTAGAAAGGTTTCACCTTGAATCCTTCGTTTGTCTTCCAAACGAGTTTCTTCTCGAAGTCGGCACCTTTCAGGTCGACGGTGACCTTCTCCATCCACTTTTCAGTGGTGACGGGAGGGAATTCCGAGAAGAGTTTTTCTTTTCTGTCTGCCATAGTCTATTTTGTATTAAAGATAGATGATTCCATTGCTTTGAATGAAGCGATTGCAAAGATACTGATTTAGTAAAAACAAGTCCGTTTTTTAGCGAAAATTCGCACTAAGGGAAAGTGTTTCGTGCCCTGTTGGGGAATGTAAGTATTAAAAAATGGGGAAACCTTGCCCGCCCGCCTGCAATTGCGTACCTTTGCAGCGTAATACAAATACACTATGAACTGGATTGATAGTTTGCTTTGGGACCCTTCGTCGGTGGCACACATCGTCGCTCTGTACGCGTTTGTCATCTCCACGGGCGTGCTGCTTGGTAAAATCAAAGTCTTCGGGGTGTCGCTTGGCGTGACATTCGTGCTCTTCATGGGCATCCTCATGGGGCATTTCGGCTTCACGGGCGAGACCGAAATACTTCATTTCATCCGTGAATTCGGCTTGATTCTCTTCGTGTTCTGCATAGGCCTGCAAGTGGGCCCCTCGTTCTTCACTTCCTTCAAGAAAGGGGGCATGACGCTGAACATGCTGGCCTTGGCCGTGGTGGTGCTGAACATCGTCGTGGCACTGGGCATCTACTACTTCGACGGACACATAGAGCTGCCCATGATTGTGG
>JAJPYW010000222.1 GCA_021204715.1 Prevotellaceae bacterium | reverse complement strand
ACCTGTTGCAGCCTCTCTTGGGTGATGTCTTGCGGCAACCGCTGGAAGATGTGGCTCACTAAGACGCGCGCCGCCCCGCCGTTGCTTTGGCGGGCTTCATAAAGCCGGCCGGCCTCTTGTTCCCATCCTATGTTGTCGGCCAAGAACTCCTTGTACAGTTGGTGGCGGAAGGCATCGCACGCTTGCCTGCAGGCGGCAAGCGTGTCCAATCCCGCAGCTTTGGCGGCGGCGGTCTCCAACTTCAGCAGGGCTGTCTTCCGGGCGAAAGCTTCCGGGGTGAGGGCGGGCTGCAGCTGCAGCGCCCGGTTGTAGCGGTAGCTGAACTCCGCCATGCGCACCTCCTCTTCGCCTGCGCGCAACACCACGGGGTTGTCGCCATCTCCTTTCAGCGCGCCGCCGCACGGAGCGGCTGTCTGGGTTGTTGCAAGCAGGCACGCTGCAAGCAGCAGGCTCTTCGGCAGTCTTGCCATTTTATTCAGGACGGCTGTAGTTGGGGGCTTCACTGGTGATGGCCACGTCGTGTGGATGGCTCTCCAATACACCGGCGTTGGTGATGCGGGTGAACTTGGCGTCGTGCAACTTCTCGATGTTGGCGGCCCCGCAATAGCCCATGCCGGCACGCAGGCCGCCTGTCAACTGGTAAATGACCTCGTAGAGGGTGCCTTTATAAGGCACGCGGGCAGAGATGCCTTCGGGCACCAATTTCTTCACGTCGGTGGTGCTGCTTTGGAAGTAGCGGTCCTTCGAGCCGTGTTCCATGGCTTCGAGCGAGCCCATGCCTCGGTAGGACTTGAACTTGCGGCCGTTGAAGATGATGGTCTCGCCGGGCGACTCTTCCGTGCCTGCCACAAGCGAGCCTATCATGACACTCCAGCCGCCGGCTGCCAACGCCTTGACCACATCGCCCGAATAGCGCAAGCCGCCGTCGGCAATCAAGGGGATGCCCGTGCCTTCCAACGCCTTGGCCACTTCGTAAACGGCCGACAACTGCGGCACGCCCACGCCGGCCACGATGCGGGTGGTGCAGATGGAACCCGGGCCGATGCCCACTTTCACCCCGTCGGCACCGGCATCGACCAAAGCCTTGGCCGCCTCGCCGGTGGCGATGTTGCCCACCACGATGTCTATGCCGGGGAAGTGTCGCTTGGCCTCGCGCAATTTCTCTATCACGTACATGGAGTGTCCGTGGGCCGTGTCGATGACGATGGCGTCGGCACCGGCGTCGACCAACGCCTGCATGCGTTGCAGCGTGTCGGTGGTCACACCCACGCCGGCCGCCACGCGCAGCCGCCCCTTGCTGTCCTTGCAGGCCATGGGCTTGTCTTTGGCCTTGGTGATGTCCTTGTAGGTAATCAGGCCCACCAAGCGGTTGTCCTTGTCTACGACGGGCAGTTTTTCAATCTTGTACTTTTGCAGAATTTGTGCGGCCGCTTCCAAGTCGGTGGTCTGGTTGGTGGTGATGATGTTGTCTTTGGTCATGACCTCGTCGATGCGCTTGTCTTGATCGCGCTCGAAACGCAGGTCGCGGTTGGTCACGATGCCCACCAAAACGTTCCCGTCGTCCACCACGGGGATGCCTCCTATCTTGTACTCGGCCATCAGTCCCAAGGCATCGGCTACGGTAGAGCCGCGCTTGATGGTAACGGGGTCATAAATCATGCCGTTCTCGGCGCGCTTGACGATGGCTACCTGACGCGCCTGCTCCTCGATGGACATGTTCTTGTGGATAACACCGATGCCCCCTTCGCGCGCGATGGCAATGGCCATCTTGGCTTCGGTCACGGTATCCATGGCGGCCGTTACAAAGGGAATCTTCAACTCGATGTTGCGTGAGAACTTCGTCGAAAGCTCGACAGTCTTGGGGAGAACCTCGGAATATGCGGGGATTAACAATACATCGTCGAACGTCAATCCGTCCATGACGATCTTATCGGCAATAAATGACATAAAAAACTGCTTTTATAATTTATTGCGTGCAAAGATACATTTTTTATTTCAAATACATATCCTTGCACGCAAGTGTTTTATCTCCTTAATTCGCCATTTCCGAGATAAACTTGATGCGCACCAACCGCACCTCCTCCTCGGTGTAGTCGTCGCCAAGCTCGTCAAGAGCGTCGTCTATCTTGTCGGTGGTCGACTCCTTGAAGTAGTCGTAGATGTCGAGCAGGTGGTCCTCGTCCATAATCTCGTCAAGGAAGTAGTCGATGTTCAGCTTGGTGCCCGAGTAGACGATGGCCTCTATTTCGTCGAGCAGTTCGTTGAACTCGATGCCTTTGGAAACGGCTATATCGTCGAGCGCCACCTTCCTGTCGATAGCTTGGATGATGGCCACTTTCATCTTCGACTTGTTGGCCACAGTGCGTATGCGCAGGTCTTCGGGCCGCTCTATCTCGTTCTCCTCGCAATGGCGCTTGATGAGCTTGCAGAACTCCTCGCCATAGCGTTTGGCCTTGCCCGCGCCCACGCCGGGAATGTTCTGCAACTCTTCCAACGTGATGGGGTAGATGGTGGCCATGGCTTCGAGCGAGGGGTCTTGGAAGATGACGTAAGGGGGTACTTCCAATTTCTTGGAGAGCTTCTTGCGCAAGTCTTTCAACATGGAATAGAGTGCCGGGTCCACCGCGCACGAGCCGCCCGAACGCGAGGGCACCTCCTCTTCGAGCTCGTCGAAATCCTTGTCTTCCACAATCATGAACGACTTGGGCGACTTCAAGAAAGCCTTTCCTTCGGACGTCACCTTCAGCAGCCCGTAGTTCTCCACATCCTTGCTCAGGTAGCCCGCGATGAGCGCCTGGCGTATGACGGCGTTCCACGTCTTGTCCTCCTCGCCTATGCCGGTGCCGAACACCTCCAAGTCTTCGTGCAGGTGGGCGAGCACTTCCGAAGTCTCCCGTCCCTGCAGCACGTCGATGATATAGTCGGCCTTGAAGTTCTCCTTCACCGCCAATATAGCCTCTATGACGGTACACAGCATCTCCTGCGCCTCCACCTGTTTTTTGGGGTTGAGGCAGTTGTCGCAATTGCCGCAGTTGCTCTCGGTGTACTCCTCGCCGAAGTAGTGCAGCAGCGTCTTGCGCCGGCACACCGACGACTCGGCGTAGGCGGCCGTCTCCAAGAGCAGTTGCTTGCCTATCTCCTGTTCGGCCACCGGCTTTCCCTGCATGAACTTCTCCAATTTCTGCAAGTCCTTGTTGGTATAGAAGGTGATGCACTCCCCTTCGCCTCCGTCGCGGCCGGCCCTGCCCGTCTCTTGGTAATAGCCCTCCAAGCTCTTGGGTATGTCGTAATGGATGACGAAGCGCACGTCGGGCTTGTCGATGCCCATGCCGAAGGCGATGGTGGCCACGATGACGTCCACTTTCTCCATCAAGAAGTCGTCTTGGTTCTGGGTGCGCGTGGCCGAGTCCATGCCGGCGTGGTAAGGCCGGGCGTTGATGCCGTTGGCCTGCAGTATCTCGGCCAGCTCTTCCACCTTCTTGCGGCTCAGGCAGTAGATGATGCCCGACTTCTCGGGCTTGTTCTTGATGTACTTGATGATGTCCTTGTCCACGTTGGCCGTCTTGGGGCGCACCTCATAATAAAGGTTGGGGCGGTTGAACGACGACTTGAACACTTGCGCGTCGACCATTCCCAAGTTCTTCTGGATGTCGTGCTGCACCTTGGGCGTGGCCGTGGCCGTGAGCGCGATGAGCGGCGCCTTGCCTATCTCGTTGATGATGGGGCGTATGCGGCGGTATTCGGGGCGGAAGTCGTGTCCCCATTCCGAGATGCAGTGGGCCTCGTCCACGGCGTAGAAAGAAATCTTCACCGTGCGCAGGAACTCCACATTTTCTTCTTTGGTGAGCGATTCGGGAGCCACGTACAGCAGCTTGGTCTTGCCGCTTGTGATGTCGGCCTTCACTTGGTCTATCGCCCCCTTGTTCAAGGAGGAGTTGATGAAGTGGGCCACGCCGTCCTCTTCGCTGAAGTTGCGCATGGCGTCCACTTGATTTTTCATCAAGGCAATCAGCGGGGAGATGACGATGGCCGTGCCCTCCATGAGCAGGGAGGGAAGCTGGTAGCAGAGCGACTTGCCTCCACCCGTGGGCATCAACACGAAGGTGTCGTTGCCCGCCAGCAGATTCGTTATGATGGCTTCTTGGTTACCTTTGAAAGTGTCAAATCCGAAATACTTCTTCAGCTGCTCTGTCAATTTCATTTTTTTCCCTG
>JAJPYW010000011.1 GCA_021204715.1 Prevotellaceae bacterium | reverse complement strand
TGACGTTGTAGCCGGCACCGGTCAAGTCTTCCTCCATGCCCAAGAGGACTTCGATGCGTATCTGCTGGTGCGGCTCAAGCACCTTGTTGAAGAAGTAGCCGATAGAGTAGAGGAAAAGGGCGGAACCGGCCACGAAGAGTACTATCCAAAGGTACTTGGCATAGCGCTCGCTGATGGCCAAGAAAAGCAGGTAGCCCACAGCCGCCACGCAGAGACCTGTTTGTACCCACACCAAGTTGAAGGGTATCCAATAGACTGAAATGATATAAGCCACCAACAGCACGCCTATTGTTACCAGCCAAATGTTGCGCGCGGGCTTCCAACGCTTGCGGTAGACCAACACCAACCCGCCGGTAAAGAGCAGTATCAGCGTGAGGACGGCGAAGGGGCCCACCGGTGTGGGGGTACCGGCCACGAAGTTCTCGCCGAAACGTATGCCCACCACAAAATAGAGTACCGCACAAAGCCCTGAGAAGAGCACCGCGCCGGGCATGCCCTCTCGGTAGAGCATCAGGAAGAAGGCCAAGTAGACAAGGGCCGAGCCGGTTTCGTGCTGCAGGACAATGAGCCCCATGGGAAGCAGTATGAGGAACGCCACCATAGCCAAGTTGCGCCATTGCTTGAGGGTGAAGCCGTAGGCACCCATGTACTTGGCCAAGGCCAACGCCGTGGCGAACTTGGCAAACTCGGCCGGCTGCAAGCTCACCGGCCCCAAGATGAGCCAAGAGTGGGAACCTTTGGTATCGGGCGCGATGAAGATGGTCACCACCAACAGGATAATCATACCTATATATATAAGGTAGGCGAACATGTCGTAAAGGGCATCCTCCAACATGAGTAGCACGAAGCCCAATCCGAAGGAGCAGATAATCCAGATGAACTGCTTGCCCGCACGGGTGGAGAAATCGAAGAAACCGGGCTCGTCGAAGTCATAGCAAGCGCCGCACACGGTGAACCAACCGCCTATAATCAGCAGCAGGTAGAGGCACACCGTGAGCCAGTCCAACGACTTCCAAATGCTATCTCTCCTCGTCGCCATAGTAGATTACCCTTTCACTGAACTCTTGGGCCCGCAACTCGTTCTCGGGCGAGAGTTTCCCATGTAAGTACTGGTCCATCATGAGCGCGCCGATGGGCACGCCATAGACGGCGCCGAAGCCGCCGTTCTCCACATAGACCGCAATGGCTATCTTGGGGTGGTCCATGGGGGCGAATCCCATGAAGACCGAGTGGTCCTTGCCGCGGTTCTGCGCGGTGCCCGTCTTGCCGCAAGCCTCCACATCGGGCAAAATGGTGCCCACCATGCGGCAAGTGCCGCCGGCGTAGCTGCCCGTCACGGAAGAGCGCATGCCTGCCACCACTTGCTCGTAATACTGCCGCTCGATGGTGGTGTAGCGGGGCGTGCGGTAGAGGCTGTCGAGCTCGTTGTCTTGAATCTCCTTGACGATATGCGGGGTGATGAAATAGCCGCGGTTGGCAATGGTGGCGCCCAAATTGGCTATCTGCAACGGCGTGGCCAATATCTCGCCCTGACCTATGGCGATGCTGATGACGGTCAGTCCGCTCCAAGAGCCGCGGTAGGCCTTGTCGTAGAACTGCGCGTTGGGAATGAGGCCGCGCTGCTCGCCCGGCAGGTCGGTGCCCAGGCGGTAGCCGAAACCTTGCGAAACCATGTGGTCTTTCCACACGGTGATGGCGTTCTGCGGGGAGCCGTACTTTTTGTCGCCGAACATACGGAACAGCCCCCAGCAGAAGTAGCCGTTGCAGGAGGTGGCGATGGCCGGCAACAAGGGCAACGGTGAAGCGTGGCCGTGACAGCCCACATGCAGGTTGCCGTAATTGAAGCCGTGCGCGCAGGGGAAAGTGGGGTAATCGGGGTGGATAATCTCTTCTTGCAGGAAGGTGAGCGCCTGTGCCGTCTTGAAAGTGGAGCCGGGCGGATAGGTACCCATGATGGCACGGTTCAACAGGGGCTTGCGGTTGTCCATCTGCAAGGCCTGGTGGTTCTTGCCGCGCTGCCGGCCTATCATCAAGTGGGGGTCGTAGGAAGGGGAGGAGACCATGCAGAGTATCTCGCCCGTCTCGGGCTCAATGGCCACAATGGCACCGATTTTATGCTGCAACAGCCGTTCGCCAAGCAGTTGCAGGTCGATGTCCAAGCCTAACGTAAGATTCTTGCCCGGCACGGAAGCGCGGTCGGCCTGACCGTCCATATAGTGGCCTTGGATGCGTCCGCGGGCGTCGCGCAACAGCACTTCCACCCCCTTCTCGCCGCGCAGGTAACGCTCGTAGGACTTCTCGATGCCCTGCTTGCCGATGTAATCGCCGCCCACATAGTAGTCGTCGGCCTCGACCTCCTTCTTGGAGACTTCGCCGATGTCGCCCAAAGCATGCGCGGCGGCATCGTAAGTGTACTGGCGGATGGTGCGCCGCTGAATGGAGAAGCCGGGGAACTTGAAGAGCATTTCTTGGAACACGCCGCACTCCTCGGCCGAAAGCTGCGTCATGAATGTCTGTTGGGTGTAGGAAGAGTAGCCGGGATTCATGCGGCGGTCCTTCACGTCGGCCATGCGCTTGTCAAACTGCGCGCGGGTGATGTTCAGCGAGCGGCAGAAATCAAGGGTGTCCAACTCGGTGACCTCACGGGGCACGAAGGTGATGTCGTAAGCCGGCTGGTTGAAGACCAACAGCTTGCCGTTGCGGTCGTAGATGGCTCCGCGCGAAGGGTATTGGGTTTTGTAAAGGAAGGCGTTGCTGTCGGCGTTGCGCTTGTAGTCGTCGGTCATTACCTGCAGGTAAAAGAGACGGACGATATAGACCAGCACCATCACGATGGCCACCAAGCCAATTACATATTTGCGTTTCTCGAATGTGTAGTCTTTCATCGCCCCGCTCCCTTCTTGCTTGCGGTCATTTCTGCTTGCCGATGCCCTCCAACGCCATGACACAGGCCAAGGTAAGCGCCGTGCAGCAAACGAGCTTCGACAACATCTGCCACGGGTGGGCGAAAGAGAAGTACTCCACACCCAACAAGACGGCATGGTGCACGAACACGCTCACCGCCGCGAACTTGAAGAAGGGCGCAAGCCCCATGGCACCCACGCCCGGCACGAGGACGTCCAACTTGTCGCGCGGAATGAAGAGCCTCAAGAAGAGCGGGCGCAGGAAAGCCAGCAGCACCGTGGCCACCACGTTCATGCCCAATGTATCTGAGAAGACATCCACCGCAAGGCCCAAGAAGAAGGCCCACAGCAGAAGCGAGTTGCGCGAAGAGCCGGACTCCATCTTCAGCACCGGGTAAATGTAGAGGAACGGCGTGGCCAAGCCCGCCAAAGAAACGTTGTTCAAGATGAGCACCTGCAACAGCACCATCCCCACAAACCACGCCAACCTTTGCAGATAACTGACCACCATCGCTTCACTTCCCTCCCTTTTCCAAAGCCAATTGCTCGGCCTGTCCTTCACGCGCCAATACCCGCACGCCGTCTACCTTGCCGAAGTCGGTGGACAAGCGTATCTTCAACAAGTAAGAGAGCCCGTCCTGCGAGTCGGACATATCGTCCACCACGCCCACCAACACCCCTTCGGGGAAGATGGAAGAATAACCGCTCGTCACCACCGTGTCACCCAAGTTGAACTCGGCGTGGCGGGGCAAGTCCTTCAAGAAGGCGAACTGCGGGTCGCCTCCCTCCCACTTCAAGTAACCGAAGTAATCGCTCCCCGAAATCTTGCAGCTGATGCTCGACTTGCTGTTCAATATGGGAATGACGAGCGCATAGTGGGGCGACACCTTGTAGACGATGCCCACCACGCCGCCTGCATCGACCACGCCCATTTCGGGCGCGATGCCGTCTGAAGAACCCCGGTTCAAGGTGATGTAGTTGTCTACCCGGTTCAAGCTGTTCTTGATGACATTGGCCCGGAACACCCTACATTCATCGGCCGGCAGCCGCTTCAAGCTGTAAAAGCGTGTGGAATCGAGCTCTTGTTCCTTGAGTTGCCGTTCCAACGAAGCCACCTTGCGTTCGAGCCACACGTTGCGGTCGAGCAAATCTTCGTTGATGGATTTCAAGTGGAAGAAAGCGGCGATGCCGCCCGACACTTCATACACTTTCCCGGCTATCTCGTTGGCCGAAGTGAAGTTAACGCTTTGCTGGAACCGGTTGATGCGGTGCATTAATGCTAGGCCGGGTGCCTCCGACAGCAGCAGGAGGGGGCGGGAG
>JAJPYW010000089.1 GCA_021204715.1 Prevotellaceae bacterium | reverse complement strand
CTACGCAGACCATCTTCTTCTGGTTCTTCTCGTCGGTGATGACGTAGTTGATGGTCACTTCGGCAGCCGTTCCGGCCGTGGTGGGCAGCGCGATGATGGGCACGGACTTTCTCTTTGTGGAAGCCGTGCCTTCCAATGATACCACGTCACTGAACTCGGGGTTGTTGGTGATGATGCCTATGGCTTTGGAGGTGTCGATAGAGGAACCGCCGCCTATGGCCACGATGAAGTCGGCACCCGACTTGGCAAACGCGGCCACGCCCGCGTTGACGTTGCTCACCGTGGGGTTCGGCTTGATTTCGCTGAATATTTCGTAAGGTATTCCGGCGTCTTGCAGCACCTTGAGCACCTTGTCGGCCACGCCGAACTTCAACAGGTCCTTGTCGGTTGACACAAATGCTTTATGCAAACCCAAACGTTTGACTTCCTGAGGCAACACTTCGCGCGCGCCCGGTCCGAAGTAAGAAACTTCGTTCAATACAAATCTATTTACCATGGTACTAACATTTAAATTACAGTTGTGCAAATGTACGTTTTTTTTCGATTCATGCAATTCAGTAACGTTTCTTGCGGTGCATTTTTTGGATACTTTAAATATGCGCTCCGCAAAAGAAAGGGATAACGAAAATCTTCGTATCTTTGCCCCGACAAGAACGCAAAACCGAACATTTAAAGCATGATTCTTTTTTTCAGAACCCCACAACAAAGCGTCATCGCCGTGGAATACGGCCAAACGCCGTCGGAAGCCGTCGGCAAGAAGCTGTGCTGGCTCTTTGGTGAAGCCACCCCCGAGCATGAAGACAACCTGAAAGGATACTTCGTGGGCCCGCGCCGCGAGATGGTCACGCCATGGAGCACAAACGCCGTGGAGATTACCCAAAACATGGGCATCGAGGGCATCGCGCGCATTGAAGAGTATTTCCCCGTAGACACCCCGGAGGCCGAGTACGACACCATGCTGCAACGCATGTACACCGGCTTGGACCAGCAGGTGTTCAACACCCACCGCCACCCCGAACCCATTATGCACATCGACGACTTGGAAGCCTACAACGAGCGCGAAGGCTTGGCTTTGAGCCGCGAGGAGATGGACTACCTGAAAAAGGTGGAGAAAGATCTGGGGCGTCCGCTCACCGACTCGGAAGTGTTCGGCTTCGCCCAAATCAACTCCGAGCATTGCCGCCACAAGATATTCGGCGGCACGTTCATCATAGATGGTGTACAGAAGGAGTCTTCGCTCTTCTCGCTCATCAAGAAGACCACCAAAGAACATCCAAACCACATTATATCGGCTTATAAAGACAACGTGGCTTTCGCCGAAGGCCCCGTCATCGAGCAGTTCGCCCCGGCCGACCATTCGCGTCCCGACTACTTCCAAGTGAAGGACATTGAGAGCGTACTCTCCTTGAAAGCCGAAACGCACAACTTCCCCACCACCGTGGAGCCATTCAACGGTGCCTCCACGGGCACGGGCGGAGAGATACGCGACCGCATGGGCGGCGGCAAGGGAAGTTGGCCTTTGGCAGGCACGGCCGTCTACATGACCGCCTATCCGCGCACGGCCGCCGGCCGTCCTTGGGAGGCGCTGCTGCCCCCGCGTCCTTGGCTTTACCAGACGCCCGAACAGATTCTTATCAAAGCCTCCAACGGCGCCAGCGACTTCGGCAACAAGTTCGGCCAGCCGCTCATCTGCGGCTCGGTGCTCACCTTCGAGCACAAAGAAGAGGCGGCCGAAGGAGCGGGAGAGACGGAAGCTAAAGAAGCGAACGAAGCGCCCGTGCTGTACGGATACGACAAGGTCATCATGCTGGCCGGCGGCATAGGCTACGGCACGCGCCGCGACTGCTTGAAAGGCGAGCCCGAGAAGGGCAACAAGATTGTGGTCATAGGCGGCGACAGCTACCGCATAGGCTTGGGCGGCGGTTCGGTCTCTTCGGTAGATACCGGCCGTTACAGCAGCGGCATTGAGCTGAACGCCGTGCAGCGCGCCAACGCCGAGATGCAGAAGCGCGCCTACAACGTGGTGCGCGCCCTGTGCGAAGAAGAGGTCAACCCCGTTGTCTCCATACACGACCACGGCTCGGCAGGACACGTGAACTGCCTCTCCGAGTTGGTGGAAGAGTGCGGCGGACACATCGACATGGCCAAGCTGCCCATAGGCGACAAGACGCTTTCAGCCAAGGAGATCATCGCCAACGAAAGCCAAGAGCGCATGGGCTTGCTCATCCGTGAAGAGGCCGTGGAGCACGTACGCAAGGTGGCCCAAAGAGAGCGCGCCCCCATGTACATCGTGGGCGAGACCACCGGCGACGGACGCTTCGTGTTCCAGCAGGCCGACGGCGTGCGTCCCTTCGACTTGGCCGTGTCGCAAATGTTCGGCTCCTCGCCCAAAACCTATATGAAAGACGAGACCGTGACACACCGTTACGAGATGCCCCGCTACGATGCCGGCAAGCTGGACGAATACCTTGAAGCGGTGCTGCGCTTGGAGGCGGTGGCCTGCAAAGACTGGCTCACCAACAAGGTAGACCGCAGCATCACCGGCAAGATAGCCCGCCAGCAATGCTTGGGCGAGCTGCAGCTCCCCTTGAGCGACTGCGGCGTGGTGGTGCTCGACTACCGTGGCACAAAAGGCATCGCCACCTCTTTGGGACACGCCCCGCAAGCGGCCTTGGCCGACGCCGCGGCAGGCTCGGTGCTCTCCGTGAGCGAGGCACTCACCAACTTGGTGTGGGCGCCGCTTGCCGACGGCTTGGAGAGCGTGTCGCTCTCGGCCAACTGGATGTGGCCCTGCCGCTCGCAAAAAGGTGAGGACGCCCGCCTCTACACGGCCGTGCAAGCGCTCAGCGACTTCTGCCTCGCCTTGGGCGTGAACGTGCCCACCGGCAAGGATTCCCTCTCCATGACACAGAAGTATCCCGACGGCGGCAAGGTCATCGCGCCGGGCACGGTCATCGTGTCGGCCGGCGGCGAGGTGAGCGACGTCAAGCGGGTGGTCACGCAAGTATTGGCCACCGATGAAGACACCGTCGTCTACCACATAGACTTCAGCTTCGACCACTTGCAGTTGGGCGGCTCGGCTTTCGCCCAGTCACTCGGCAAAGTGGGCGGTGAAGTGCCTTGCACCAAAGACGCCGACTACTTCCGCCACGCTTTCCTTGCCGTGCAGACGCTCGTGCAGAAGGGATGGCTGCGCGCCGGGCACGACATATCGGCCGGCGGCCTTGTCACCACGTTGTTGGAGATGTGCTTCTCCAACACGAGGGGCGGCATGGAAGTGAACCTCGACGGCATGAAAGAGACGGATATCGTCAAGCTGCTCTTCGCCGAGAATCCCGGCGTGGTCATCCAAGTGGACAAAGCGAGGGAAAAAGACGTGAAACGCGTGTTGGACGAGGCCGGCGTCGGCTATGTCAAGATAGGCAAGCCCACGGCTGAACGCACGCTTTCCGTTGAGAAAGCCGGCAACCTTCACCGCTTCGACATAGACCACTTGCGCGACGTGTGGTACAGCTCCTCCTACCTGCTCGACACCAAGCAATCCATGAACGGCCGCGCGGCCATGCGCTTCCAAAACTACAAGCGGCAACCATTGTCCTTCCAATTCCCCGCGTCGTTCACCGGGCAGTTCTCACAATACGGCATCAACCCCGGCCGCCGCACGCCCACCGGCGTGCGCGCCGCCATATTGCGTGAAAAGGGCACCAACGGCGAGCGTGAGATGGCCTATTCACTTTACTTGGCGGGATTCGACGTGAAAGACGTCACCATGACCGACCTTATCAGCGGACAGGAGACTTTGGAAGAGGTGAACCTCATCGTCTATTGCGGCGGCTTCTCCAATTCCGATGTCTTGGGCTCGGCCAAAGGCTGGGCGGGCGCGTTCCTCTTCAACCCCAAGGCGAAAGAGGCGCTCGACCGCTACTACGCCCGTGTGGACACCCTCTCACTCGGCGTGTGCAACGGTTGCCAGCTCATGATGGAATTAGGCCTCATCAACCCCGGGCACGGGCGGCACGGACGCATGGCCCACAACGACTCGCACAAGTTCGAGAGCCACTTCCTGAACGTCACCGTTCCCCCAAACCACAGCGTCATGTTGGGTTCCTTAAGCGGCAGCCGCCTCGGCATCTGGGTGGCCCACGGCGAGGGCAAGTTCTCCCTGCCTTACGAAGAGAGCGCCTACCACGTAGCCTTGAAATACAGCTACGACGGCAATCCCGGCAACCCAAACGGGTCGGACTACAACATAGCCGGCCTTGACAGCGCCGACGGCCGGCACATCGCCATGATGC
>JAJPYW010000023.1 GCA_021204715.1 Prevotellaceae bacterium | reverse complement strand
GCTCCTACTTGGTGAACAACCCCGACAAGCTTGCTTTGGCCGACTTCTTGGATAAGCAAGTCTTCGCAGGCAATGCCGGTATCGAGATTATCCCCACTGCCGAAGACGTGGCCGGTTTCAATGTCTACATTGAGAACTACAAGAACTGCCTGCCCGTTGAAGAAGCGGCCACACACTGCAAGAAGTAGGTATTACCACTATACAAACACAATACGTAATCAAAAAAAGAAGCTATATGAAAAAAATATTAATCAGCGGTTTTCTCTTCGCCGCGGCGACGGCGTTGCTCACCAGCTGTTCCAACTCGGCACAGCAAGGCGCCACCATCACGCTGCATGCCGACAAGGGTAAGCAGATTATTCCCAAGGAAATCTACGGTCAGTTCGCCGAGCATTTAGGCACCTGCATCTACGGTGGCCTTTGGGTGGGCGAAGACTCCGATATCCCCAACATAAACGGCTACCGCACCGACGTGTTCGAAGCCTTGAAAGCCCTGCACGTACCCGTGCTGCGCTGGCCCGGCGGTTGCTTTGCCGACGAGTACCACTGGATGGACGGCATCGGTCCCAAAGAGAACCGTCCCAAGATGGTCAACACCAACTGGGGAGGCACCATTGAAGACAACAGTTTCGGCACACACGAGTTCCTCAACCTGTGCGAAATGTTGGGATGTGAGCCTTACATCAGCGGCAACGTGGGCAGCGGTACCGTAGAAGAACTTGACAAATGGGTAGAGTACATGACCTCCAAAGGCGACTCCCCCATGGCCAACCTGCGCCGTCAGAACGGCCGTGAAAAGCCTTGGAAAGTGAAGTACCTCGGCGTGGGCAACGAAAGCTGGGGCTGCGGCGGAAACATGACGGCCGAGTACTATGCCAATGTCTACCGCCGTTACGCCACCTACTGCCGCAACTACAAAGGCAACCGTCTTTTCAAGGTAGCCAGCGGCGCCAGCGACTACGACTACGATTGGACCCGCACGCTCATGAAAAATGCCGGCAGGAACATGAACGCCCTGTCGCTGCACTACTACACCGTGTTCGACTGGATGCACAAAGGTTCCGCCACCAAGTTCGACGACAACGACTTCTACTGGACGCTTGCCAAGTGCAGCGAGGTGGAAAGCGTCATCAAGAAGCACTGTGAAATCATGGACAAATACGACAAGAAGAAGCACGTAGCCCTCTTCCTCGATGAATGGGGCACATGGTGGAACGAAGAGCCGGGTACCGTGCACGGCCACCTTTACCAGCAGAACACCCTGCGCGACGCCTTCGTAGCCTCCCTTTCGCTCGACATCTTCCACAAATACACCGACCGCCTGAAGATGGCCAACATCGCCCAAGTGGTCAACGTGTTGCAGTCCATGATTCTCACCAACGACACAGCCATGGTACTCACTCCCACATACTACGTCTTCCAGATGTACAGTGTGCACCAAAACGCCACTTACCTGCCTTTGGACGTGAAGTGCGCCACCATGTCCATATCCGCCGACCGCCACAAGAACGTCCATGAAAGCGGCAAGCTGCCCATGATCAGCGCCACCGCTTCGCGCGACAGAAAAGGCAAGATACACATCTCCCTTTCCAACATCGACTTGGAGAACGGGCAGACCGTCACCATCAACCTGCAAGGCTGTGCCACGCCAGCCGGCGCTACCGGGCAGATGCTTACCTCGGCTGGCATCAACGACCACAACACCTTCGACGAGCCCGACGTAGTGAAGCCCGTGCCCTTCAACGATGTGGAAATAAGCGATGGCACCCTCACGGTGAAGATGCCCGCCAAGTCCATCATTACCTTGGAGCTGCAATAAACCATGCAAGTACAAAAAGTATCACACAACTAATTACAAATGGTTATGAATGACAAGAAACTTATGACCCGCGCGGCCGACAACATCCGTATTCTCGCCGCATCCATGGTCGAGAAGGCCAACTCCGGACACCCCGGAGGCGCCATGGGAGGAGCCGACTTCATCAACGTGCTTTTCTCTGAGTTCTTAGTATACGATCCTGAAAACCCGTCATGGGAAGGCCGCGACCGTTTCTTCCTCGATCCCGGCCACATGTCGCCCATGCTCTATTCCCAGTTGGCTTTGATTGGTAAGTTCACCTTGGAAGAACTGCAAGGTTTCCGCCAGTGGGGAAGCCCCACTCCGGGACATCCCGAGCGCGACATCACGCGCGGCATTGAGAACACATCCGGTCCGCTCGGCCAAGGACACACGTTTGCCGTAGGCGCCGCCATTGCCGCCAAGTTCCTCAAAGCACGCTTCGGCGACGTGATGAACCAAACCATCTATGCCTATATCTCCGACGGCGGCGTGCAAGAAGAGATATCACAAGGCTCCGGCCGGGTCGCTGGCACGTTGGGTTTGGACAACCTCATCATGTTCTACGATTCCAACGACATCCAGCTCTCCACGCCCACCAAGGCTGTCACCATTGAAGACACCGCCAAGAAGTACGAAGCATGGGGTTGGAAAGTCATCTGCATCGACGGCAACGACGCCGACGCCATCCGCGCCGCGCTCGTAGAGGCACAGGCCGAACACGAGCGTCCCACCATCATCATCGGCCACACCGTGATGGGTAAAGGAGCGCGCAAGGCCGACGGCAGCAGCTACGAGGCCAACTGTGCCACACACGGCGCGCCCCTTGGAGGCGACGCCTATGTCAACACCATCAAGAACCTTGGAGGCGATCCCGCCAATCCCTTCGTCATCTTCCCCGAAGTGGCCGAGCTGTATGCCAAGCGCGCCGCCGAGCTCAAGACGATTGTCGCCGGCCGCTATGCAGCCAAGGCAGCTTGGGCCGCCGCCAATCCCGACAAAGCCGCCAAGCTCGAAGCCTTCTTCTCGGGCAAGGCGCCGCAAGTAGACTGGGCCTCCATCCAGCAGAAAGCAGGCTCGGCCACACGCGCCGCGTCGTCCACGGTATTGGGCGCGCTCGCCACGCAAGTAGAGAACATGGTGGTAGCTTCCGCCGATCTCTCCAACTCCGACAAGACCGACGGCTTCCTTAAGAAAACGCACGCCTTCACCAAGGGCGATTTCACCGGCGCTTTCTTCCAAGCCGGCGTTTCCGAGCTCACGATGGCTTGCTGCTGCATCGGCATGGCATTGCATGGCGGTGTCATTCCCGCTTGCGGCACCTTCTTTGTCTTCTCCGACTACATGAAGCCCGCCGTGCGCATGGCAGCCTTGATGGAAGTACCCGTCAAGTTCATCTGGACCCACGACGCCTTCCGAGTAGGCGAAGACGGCCCCACCCACGAGCCTGTGGAGCAAGAGGCACAAATCCGTCTCATGGAGAAGTTGAAGAATCACAAGGGACACAACTCCACGTTGGTACTCCGTCCCGCCGATGCCGAAGAGACCACCGTCGCTTGGCGTTTGGCCATGGAGAACACCACCACGCCCACCGCGCTCATCTTCTCACGCCAGAACATCGCCAACCTGCCCGCAGGCAACGACTACGCCGCCGCCGGCAAGGGTGCTTACATCGTAGCCGGTTCCGACGAGAACCCCGATGTAATCCTCGTGGCTTCCGGTTCCGAAGTCTCCACCTTGGTGGCAGGCACCGAGCTGTTGCGCAAGGACGGCGTCAAGGTGCGGGTAGTGTCCGCTCCTTCCGAAGGTCTCTTCCGCAGCCAGCCCGCCGCTTACCAAGAGAGCGTCATCCCCGCCGATGCCAAGGTGTTCGGCCTCACGGCCGGCTTGCCCGTCAACCTCTTGGGGCTTGTGGGCGCCCACGGCAAGATATGGGGATTGGAGTCATTCGGTTTCTCCGCGCCCTACAAGGTGCTCGACGAGAAGCTCGGCTTCACCGCCCAAAATGTCTATGAACAAGTAAAGGCCATGCTCTAAGCGGCCCGGTTCCATTATCACCATCCAAGCAGATGAAAACAATAGGAATCTGTTGCGACCATGCGGGCTTTGCCTTGAAAGAGCATGTCCGCGCTTGGCTCGAAGCCAAAGGCTGGGCCTACAAGGACTTCGGCACTTACTCCGACGCCAGTGTCGATTATGCCGACTTCGCCCACCCCTTGGCCTTGGCTGTAGAGGCCGGCGAGTGCTATCCCGGCATCGCCATTTGTGGCAGCGGGCAGGGCATCAGCATCACGTTGAACAAGCACCAAGGCATCCGCGCCGCCCTTTGCTGGCGCGAGGAGATAGCGGCCTTGGCCCGTCAACACAACGATGCCAACGTGCTTTGCATGCCCGGCCGTTTCATTACTGCCGACGAGGCCGACAAGATCATGACCGTGTTCTTCTCCAGCTCCTTCGAAGGCGGACGGC
>JAJPYW010000280.1 GCA_021204715.1 Prevotellaceae bacterium | reverse complement strand
GCCCCATCGCTTGCAGCAAATCCACAACCAGTATGCAGCCAAGCTCCTCAAAGAAAAGCAAGAAGCAGAGCGGAAAGCCTACGAAGAACAACAAGCAAAGCAACTCAAAGAACAATTCAAGGCCGAAACCGAACTCCACTACTTGGACAGCTTCAACATCCTTTTGTCACAACAAAAAGGCAGGCTTGAAAAGATGTTCAATGAAACCACCTTGAAAGATTACGATTTCAAGAAACAGTCCATCGCCCATTTCCCCACAACATTCAATGTAAACAACTGGTACGACACCATAGGAATGTACTTCACGATTGACACACACATCCCAAGTGCCGAACAAAAACAAATAAACTTGATAGCGCGGGAAACATTCGTGAGCCGTTTCATGGATACATACACCTCAGAAATAACCACCCTGTGCGATTCCCTCATCGAAAAAATGCCCGGCAAATACGATGAACTAAAAGAACTCGAAAAACTCTCCCAAGAAGAACGCCGCAAGGCAGAAGCCGAAATCGCCGAGCGAGAACGCCTTAAAAAAGAACAAGAAGAAGCCGAAAGAAAGCAAAAAGAAGAAACAGAAAAAGCCCGGCAACAAGCCGAGCAACAAGCCAAGCAAGCCGCCGACCTCTTCGCCGCCGCCGCCACCGCCGCCCGGCCCGAAGCCTACGCACCCAAAGTGAAAGTCTCCAAGAAAATCCAGCTCACCTCCCCCGATGGCATCCTGCCCGTCATCATGATGTGGTGGAGCCATGAAGGAAAAGATTTGAGCACCGACGAGCTTCAAAAAATCTTCAAGCGGCAAATCACATTCTGCGAGAAGATAGCCGGCAAAGACAACATCCTCATAGAATCAAGCTCCGTCACCTACATCGACGAAATAAAAGCCAAATAACCACCCTTAAAACAAACCAAGATGAGCATGCCCACTGACAAATACTATCAGCGAACGGAAGTAAGCAACTCCGACTTGACCGAATTAAAAAAGGTCCTGCACCCCACCATATTCCGTACATCCCCGGAACAAGCCTTCCGTTTCGGCACGCTCTTCGACGCACTCGTCACCGAGCCGTCCAAAGTAGACTACTACCGCTTGCGTGTCGATGGAGAAGAGTACACCCAAGAAGAATTCCGCCATGCCCGGCAAATGCACAACGCCCTGCGCCAAGAAGCGGCAAAAGACCCGTTCCTCGCACTCGTACTCACCACTTCCAACACCCAGCGCACCATGGTAAACCAAAGCCAGTCCTTCACCTACTGCGACTTCCCGTTCCTCCTCGCCACCCGCTGCAAGTGGGATTGGTGGTTGGAATCCGGGAAGTTCGGTGGCGACCTGAAAAGCACATCCGCCACCACCGATGAAGAATTCCGCCAAGCCATCGACCACTTCGACTGGGACAGGTCCCGCGCATGGTACATGGACATCGCCGGGAGCGACCGCGACTTCATCTACGCCGTCTCCAAGAAAAACAACCGCGTGTTTAAAACATACATCCGCCGAGGCGATGAAACCTACCTTCGCGGACGCGAAAAATACTTAGAACTCGCATTCAAGTATTGGTGTTTAATGCCCCAAACCACCAAGGAGGAACGATAATGGAAATCTATTGCATGGTCACCCCGCAAGGCCTCACCCCGTTATACGACAGCGACCTTGAAGCCAAAAAGAAACTCAAGACAGGCACCATTGTCCGCTGCGCCATCACCAAGCCGCGAAACATCGGCTTCCACAAGAAGTTCTTCGCGCTCTTGCGTCTCACCTACGACAACCTGCCCGAAAACCTTGTAGATAAACTCGGCATCCACACCGAATACGACATGCTTCGCCGTTTCAAGTTAGACTTGGGCCTGTTCGACACCTTTCTCTTTCCCGACGAGAACGGCGAGAAAGTCATCCAGTACCACTCCATATCCTTTGCGGCGATGGACGACAACGAATTCGAGAAATTCTACGAAGGGTGCGTCCATCTTGTACTCACGCGCTACCTCAAAGGAATCACCCGAGAAGAAATCAAGGAAGAGATTGAAAATTTCAGGTAACAAGCGTAAAAAGATAAACCAATCCATGTATCACAAACCAGTAAACTTGCACCCTATGCCCACCAACGACATGACAAAGCCCCACGACATAAAGCTCAAAATACAACCCTATCCCTACCAGATGGAAGGAATACACTACGGCATGGAAAAGAAACGCCTCATCATCGGCGACGAACCCGGATTAGGCAAGACCCTGCAAAGCATCGGCATCATCCACACCGCCGGTGCCTACCCCTGCTTGGTCGTCTGCCCATCCTCCCTCAAAATAAACTGGCAGCGCGAATTTGAAAAATTCACCCCACACCGCGCCTTGATACTATCCCCCAACGTCTGCACCGCCTGGCCCTACCTGCTCTCCACAGGCATGTACCACATGGCCATCGTCAACTACGAATCCCTGCGCAAATACTTCGTCCTCGACATGCCCCGTGGCGCACGCCTGTGCGACGTCGTGTTCACACCCCACATCAACCGGTTCCGCTCCATCATCATCGACGAATCCCACCGTGTCAAAGACCCCGGCGCACAGCAAACCATCTTCACGCGCGGCATAGCCTCCGGCAAAGAATACATCATGCTGCTCTCCGGCACCCCAGTAGTCAACCGCCCCGAAGATTTAATATCCCAACTCTCCATCATGGGCCGGCTAAAAGAGTTCGGCGGCATGCAACAATTCATCGCCGACTACTGCTGGGACACCAAGAAAAAAGACGGCCCCCGCGTGCCACTGTCAGTGCTGTCAAGAAAACTATACAACACCTGCATGATACGAAGAGAAAAGAAACACGTACTCAAAGACCTGCCCGACAAAACACGGGTAAACCTCTTCTTGGAGATAAGCAACCGGAAAGAATACCAAACCGCCGAGACCGACCTGCGCCGCTATTTGGAAGAATACACCCGGTGCACCGATTATGAAATACGCCGCAAAATGCGCATGGAATCCCTAAATAGATTCATGACCCTACGCGCCCTCACCAACGAAGGCAAGTGCGCCAAGGCCAAAGACTTCATCGACACCTTCCTTGGAAACGACCAGAAGCTCATACTCTTCTGCACCAACTACAAAATCATCGATGACTTCCTAAAAAACAAATACCCCCAAGCCGTCTATGTAACAGGGCGCGAAAACACCATCCAAAAACAATACGCCGTCGACGCATTCCAACACGACCCCGGCGTAAAGCTCATCATCTGCGCACACAAGGCAGCCGGCGTAGGCTACACCCTCACCGCCGCCAGCAATGTAGCCTTTTTAGAGCTTCCATGGACCTATGCCGACTGCCAGCAATGCGAGGACCGTGCCCACCGTATCAGCCAAAAACACAAAGTCACCTGCTATTACCTCTTGGGCCACAACACCATCGACGGCGTTATCCAAGCCCTCATCCACCGCAAGCGCTCCGTAGCCTCCCGGATAGTAGACAGCCAAGAATCCATCCCCGAAGAAGATTCACTCTTGGACGACTACACCATGCCCGGCACCAACGCGCGGAGCGAAGAATACAAAATGCCCGGGAGGGAAGACTATTTCAACGAAGTCGTCACCGCATTCCTAAACAACGAAACACTCTAAAAACAGGAGGATTAAACATGAAAACCAATCTACCGGCAATACCCGAATCCAAGATACAAATAGCCTCGGTCAACTGGTTCCGTTACCAGTACCCGGGGTACAAGCAACTCCTGTGGCACCCTGCCAACGGCCGCATAAGAGACAACATCACCGGTGCCATCCTCAAAGCCGAGGGCGTTACAGCCGGCGTGTCCGACTTGGTGCTCGACGTTGCCCGTTGCGGCTACCATGGCTTGCGCATAGAGATGAAGCGTCCGGGCGGCGTGCAAAGCAAATGGCAAAAAGCCTACCAAGAAGCCGTCGAAGCACAAGGCTATAAGTACGTCATCTGCCATTCACTCAAAGAGTTTATAGAAGTGGTAAACAATTATCTGGATTGATTATGGTTAAGGAAGCATTTACAATTTTCACGTCGTTCTACGAGCCTATTAAGGACATGACAGACGAGCAGCTTGGCCGGCTCTTCCGCGCCTTCTGCCTGTACAACCGTGGCGAGGAATTCACCATCGACGAGGATATAAAGATGGCCTTTATGTTCTTCAAGATACAGTTTGATTTCAACAGCCGCAAAACCAAAGAAGCCCCCGTTCCATCACGCCGTGGAAACCCAAATTTCAAGCAAGGCAAGTCAAATCCCTACTACGCAAAACATAATTCAGATAATTCAGAAGATAATACAGATAATTCAGAAGATAATACAGATAATTCAAAAGATAATACAGATAATTCCCATGAATTTTCTACAAGCCCCACAGGGCAGGTTTACGCCCAAAACGATCATTCAGATAAAGAT
>JAJPYW010000151.1 GCA_021204715.1 Prevotellaceae bacterium | reverse complement strand
CCCCTATATACCCCCTCTTAATTATAGTCGGCGCGTACGAAAAAGTTATGTATATCGGGTGTCACGGTGTCACGCTTGAAAATCCATGCTTTACATGAGTCAGTAAAAATTACCAATCTGCCTCGTTCTCTTTGTTGCCGGCCGCATCAAAAACGGAGGGGCTGCGGCAGTAAGCAAGTACGATGCCGGGACGTGGCGGTGTCCATCTACATGATGGTGCCGGCCTTCACCCTTGGGATGCCCTTGGGCAAAGTCTACGCCGGACCCACTATAGTTGATGAAAACGGGCAAATACGCGCTGACAGGCAGCTTGGCACAGCAAACAGCGGATATCGTTTGGCTATACAGTATTTTTATCGTAATTTTGCCGGGTGAACCGGTATAAAAGCCGACAGCGGCTCTTTGCAGTGAATCAATACGAAAACAATTACATAACACAAAGCGATTGAAATGATGAAAGCATTTGTATTTCCGGGCCAAGGCGCCCAGTTCCCCGGTATGGGCAAGGATTTGTATGACAAGTGGGAAGATGCCAAAGCACTCTTCCTCAAAGCCGATGAAGTGTTGGGATACAGCATCACCCAAGTGATGTTTGAAGGGACGGAAGAGGAATTGAAGCAGACCAAAGTAACCCAACCTGCCGTATTCCTGCACTCGGTAGCCGCAGCCCTTTGCCTGCGCGGGCAAGGTGTCAGCCCCCGGATGGTGGCGGGCCATTCCTTGGGCGAGTTCTCGGCCTTGGTAGCCGCCGGCGCACTCGACTTTGAAGAGGGATTGAAATTGGTCTATGCCCGTGCCATGGGCATGCAGGAGGCTTGCGAGCGGCAGCCTTCGACTATGGCCGCCGTGTTGGGATTGGACGATAAGGTGGTGGAAGAGATTTGTGCCGCCGTAGCCGCCGAAGGCCATGTGTGCGTGGCCGCCAACTACAATTGTCCCGGGCAAATTGTGATTTCGGGTGCGGTCGAAGGGGTGAACGAAGCTTGCGGCCGCATGAAAGCGGCGGGCGCGCGCCGGGCGTTGCCCTTGAAAGTGGGCGGCGCTTTCCACTCTCCATTGATGATGCCTGCCAAGATAAAGCTTGAAGAGGCCATCAACAAGGCTGTGTTCCATACGCCCTCCTGCCCCGTCTACCAGAATGTGGACGCCATGCCGCATACCGCTCCCGATGAGATCAAGAAGAATTTAGTGGCTCAGCTCACATCGCCCGTGCGCTGGACACAGTCCGTCAAGAATATGGTGGCCGACGGCGCCGACGTGTTCACCGAATGTGGCCCCGGCGCCGTGCTGCAAGGTTTGGTACGCAAAATCGCGCCCGAGGTCACGGTGGAAGGTTGCCAAGCGGGCTGCTGACAAGGATACTGACAACACATATTTAAGTTTTTTCGGAAAGGAGTTAATACTATGGAACAGATGAAAGCTGCAAGCAAAGAGACAGGCAACGCACCGGTGAAACCGGTGATTTACCAAGTTTTCCCCCGCTTGTTCGGCAACAACCACAGAGCCTGCAAGCCGGGCGGCACTATCGAAGAGAATGGCTGCGGCAAGTTCGCCGACTTCACGATGCGGGCCTTGGAAGAGATTAAGGCATTGGGCGCCACCCACGTGTGGTACACCGGTGTTTTGGAGCACGCCACCCAGACGGATTACAGCCGTTACGGTATTCCCAAAGACCACCCGGCGGTGGTGAAAGGCAAGGCCGGCTCGCCCTACGCGGTGAAGGACTACTATGATGTAGACCCTGACTTGGCACACAATGTAGACGGGCGTATGGAAGAATTCGAGCACTTGGTGCAACGCACCCACCGTGCCGGGTTGAAGGTCGTTATCGACTTCGTGCCCAACCACGTGTCGCGCCAATACGCCCCCGACAGACAGCCCGCGGGGGTACCTGCATTGGGATCGGGCGACGACAAGGGCAAGGCCTTCTCGCCCGACAACAATTTCTATTACATTCCCGGCACGGCGTTGCACGGCCAGTTCGACATGAAGGCCGGGGCGCGCATGCCTTACAGTGAGTTCCCCGCCAAAGCCACAGGAAACGACCGATTCGACGCTTCGCCCAACCGCGACGACTGGTATGAAACGGTGAAACTGAATTATGGCGTGGACTATGTGGGTGGCAGTGCCTGCCACTTCAACCCCATACCCGACACGTGGTACAAGATGCTCGACATCCTCAAGTTCTGGGCCGACAAGGAGATAGACGGTTTCCGTTGCGACATGGCAGAGATGGTGCCTGTGGACTTCTGGGAATGGGCGGTGCCTCAAGTAAAAAGGCATAAACCGGGCATTGTCTTCATCGGCGAGGTCTACAATCCACAGCTCTACAGAACTTACTTGGAACGCGGCCGTTTCGATTACCTCTATGATAAAGTGGGGCTGTATGACACGCTGCGCGCGGTGGTGGCGGGCGACCGCTCGGCCATCGATTTGTCGCGCTGCTGGCAGTCGGTGGAAGGTATCGGCCCGCACATGGTGAACTTTTTGGAGAACCATGACGAACAGCGCGTCGCATCGAGCTTTTTCGCCGGGAACGCCCGTAAAGCGGTGCCGGCACTCATCGTGTCGGCCTTGATGGGCACCAATCCTTTCCTGCTCTACTCAGGACAGGAGTTGGGAGAACGGGGCATGGACAGCGAAGGATTCAGCGGCCGCGACGGCAGAACGACGATATTCGATTATTGGCGCGTTGACTCGGTGAGCCGGTGGCGCAACGGAGGCAAGTTCGACGGGAAGCTGCTCACGGACGCCGAACGCTCGCTGCGCGGAATCTATCAGAAAGTCCTGCTGTTGTGCAATGCGGAACCGGCCATTACCCAAGGCAGCTTCTTCGACTTGACTTACGCCAACCGCGGCGGCTGGCGCTTCGACGAGCACAGGCAGTTCGCGTTCTTGCGCAAGTTTGAGAAGACGCTGCTGTTGACAGTGGTGAATTTCAACGCCACCGGCGTGGAAGTGGGCGTGAACATCCCCCAACATGCGTTCGACTGCTTGGGTTGGCCGCGTATGGACCGTTGTAAAGCCACCGATTTGCTTGGCGGGCAAGAAGTTGAGTTAAGTCTGACTCCCGACAGACCTGCCACGGTTTCGATTGAAGGATATATGGGACGAGTCCTGAAAGTGACGCTTCCTTGAACGGTAAACTATTAAAAAACGTTACTCTGTGAACAATTGGGCCGTTTTTGCGTTTATAGAGTGCGTTTTATTAATAGTAGCACTTTCTCCACTTGCGGGAACGGGTTTTAAGGACCAAACCTTAATCAGACACTACCCGGTTCCCGCTGTGGGTGGAAACTTCTACTTGAGAAAGTGGAAGCTTCAAACCGTGGAAGCGTCCGCGGAACGCCGGTCCATGCAAAGCATAGGGCCGGTGTTTTTTTATCCGCAGGCTTCAGAATCTAAAATATTTTCCCTACTTTTGTAAACTGAACAGGAGGGTGTGTCAAGCAAGGATAAAAGCGGCGGTGCCGCTTTAATAGATTGATAATATGGATTTATCTTTGATCTTTCAGTTCTTATACGGATTGAACGCACATAACGACAGGGCGTGGTTTGCCCGGAACCGCGGGTTGTATGACGCGGCCCGCGCCGACTTCACGCGGTTGATAGAGTTGCTCATCGCCCGCATCGCCCGGTTCGACGGGCGGGTAAACGGCATGGACGCGGGGAAATGTATGTTCCGAATCTACCGCGACATACGCTTCTCGCCCGACAAGCGTCCCTACAAAGGCTATATGGGCGCTTACATCAATCCGTGGGGCAAGAATGCCATGCACGGCGGTTATTACTTCCATTTGGAGCCGGGCGGCAGCATGGTTGCCGGCGGCGTCTACTGCCCCACACCCGCGCTGCTGAAGGCGTTGCGCCGGGCCGTCGCCGACAACATCGACGAGTTCCGTGCAATCGTCGAAGACACGGCTTTCACCCGCTTTTACCGTGAAATCGGCGAGAGCTCGGTGAAGACGGCGCCCAAAGGCTTCTCCAAAGATTACCCTTATCTCCAGTATATACGTTGCAAGGATTACTCGGTGTTGCACACCTACCCCGACGAGTTCTTTCTGCAAGGAGACTACTTGGAAGAAGTTGTCGAAGGCTTCAGGCAAGTGAAGCGGTTCAACGATTTCCTGAACTATACGGTGGACGATTTCGAGGAGGACGTCATTTCGTAGGACTGTCCTGAAAAGAAGACCGCGACTGATTGTATGTAGATTGGAATTAATTATAAACGAAACGGAATATCTATTATGGAAAAGCTGGAATTCATCGAAAACGACCCGTGGTTGGAACCGTTTGCGGGTGTGATTGAACAACGGCACGAGGCTGCTTTAAAGAAGGAAACCGAGTTGACGCGGGATGGTGAGATAGCCTTGAAGGACTTTGCCGACGGCCACCTTTATTTCGGATTGCAC
>JAJPYW010000213.1 GCA_021204715.1 Prevotellaceae bacterium | reverse complement strand
ACCCGCGAGTGGAACTTCGGTATGGACTGGAGCGTGTTGAACGACCGCTTGGGCGGCAGCGTCGATGTCTATACCAAGACCACATCCGACTTGCTCTATGACTATTCCGTTCCCGTTCCGCCCAATTTGTATGCCTATACCTTGGCCAACGTGGGCAAGATGCGCAACCGTGGTATCGAGGTGATGATCAACGCCACGCCCGTGAAGAAGAAAGACTTCGAGTGGAACATGACGCTTACCCTCTCGCACAACAAGAACAAGCTGCTGAGCCTGTCCAACGACCTGTATGAGACCGACAACTTCATCGAAGTGGGCGGCTTGGGCGAACCCATCTCCACGCCTACGCACTGCATGGAAGTGGGCCACACGTTGGGCGATTTCTGGGGCTTGAAGTCAGTCGGCGTCAGCAAGAACGGATTCGTGTTGGTAGAGGCTTCCGACGGCGAAGGCGGCTGGACCGTCAAGGAGTTCAACACCAACTTGAACGTCGAGGAGAACCGCCAGCACTTAGGCAACGGCCTTCCTAAAGTCTATTTGGGATGGGGACACACCTTCCGTTACAAGAACTTCGACCTGAACCTGCAGTTCACCGGCCAGTTCGGCTACAAGATCCTGAACTCGCAGCGTTGCTACTACGAGAACAACTCCGAAGCCTACAACCGCTTGAAGTCGGCCGCCGACTACCATCCCGCCATCAACACCGACGGCACGCCCTACATCGACGAGACCACCGGCAAGCAGGCCATGGTACGTCTGTCCAGCTCCATGGGACAGGGATTCTGGAGCGACCACTTGGAGAACGGCGACTTCCTGAAGCTCTCCAGCCTCACGTTGGGTTATACCTTCCCCTTCAAGGGTGAGTTCGAGAAGTATATCAAGCAGGCCCGCGTCTACATATCCGGCACCAACCTCTTCTGCATCACCGGTTACTCCGGCATCGACCCCGAGGTATCCAACTACTTCCTCACGCCCGGTATCGACCCGCAGGACAAATACCCCACTACCCGCTCGTTCACGGTAGGTGTAAACATTAACTTTTAAATGATTTCGATATATGAAACGATTAGTAAAACATACGCTTATAGGAGTGGCCTTCAGCGGGGCGGTCTTGCTTTCCACCTCTTGTACCGACTTGACCGAGAAGCTCTATGACCAGCTGAACGAGACCAACATCGACCTGACCGATGACGCCACCATCAACTCCCTGATGGGACAGGCCATCGCCCAATACCGTTACATGCAACTCTCTTGGTTCGGCAACTGGGAGATGCAAGAACAGTGCACCGACCTCTACATGGTACCTTACCGCATCGGTGTAGGGTGGGGCGACCTCTATGTGAACCTGCACAGACACGACTGGGACTATAACTTGGGACATGCCGAGAACGTTTGGGGTTACGCCTACGCCTGCATCGGTTATTGCAACCAAGTGCTCGACATCATGGAAGGCGACGAGTTCGCCAGCCGCCGCGCCCAGCTGCGTTTCTTCCGTGCCATGACCTACTACTCGCTGTTGGACTCCTTCCGCAACGTCCCCTTGGAGACCACCCAAGACGTGGAAGAGGGTTATCTGCCCGAGCAGAACACGCCGCAGGAGATTTACGACTTCTGTGTGTCCGAATTGACCGCCATCAAGGACGACATAGGCACCGAGAAGAACTTCGGTTACGGCAACCGCTACACCTGCTGCATGGCCTTGGCCAAGCTCTACCTGAACAGAGGCGTATATTTAGGCTTGAGCGACAATACCGAAGGCTATGAAGCCGCCTTGTCGGAAGTGAACGAAGTCATCAACGACGGCGGTTACACCCTGTCGCCCAACTACAGCGACAACTTCCGTGAAGACTTGTCGGACAACAACGAGATCATATTCGCCGTTCCCCAAGACCGCACCCACGCCACCCACTTCCTGCTGCACACCTACGCCGTTCCGCAGGTAGGCTTGGATGCCTTCGGTTGCACCGCCACCGCCACCAACGGCAGTTGCGCCGTGCCCCAGTTCATCGACACCTACGACGCCGACGACAAACGCTTCGACCAGACGTGGACCGGCGGCAAGCAACGCTATGCCGTGCAGAACTCCGACGGTACCTATACCCCGGAGGCCGGCGACTACATCCCCTACGAAGAGGACGACTGGAACAACGAGGGCATTCTGTGCTACAGCAAGGACGTGCACTCCATCGACAATCCCGGTGCCTACAAGCAAGAGGGCTACCGCATCATCAAGTACGAGATTGTAGCCGGACAATACGGCACCTCGTCCGATGATATCGCCATCTTCCGCTTGGCCGACGCCATGTTCATCAAGGCCGAATGCCTGCTCCGTTTGGGACGCGACACCCAGACGGCCGCCGACTTGATTACCGAAGTACGTGCCCGCGACTTCGACAACGCCTCCAAAGCCACCCGCACCGTGGCCGACCTGCAAGGCGGCAGCGTCTACGACTACGGACACCGCGAGTACACCTGCGAGGGCTATGCCAACTGGGACCGCTCCTATTACGTATCCACCGTCGAAGGTGGCGACGATATCGAGTTAGGCGGTCTGTTGGACGACTTGGCTTGGGAGTTCTGCTGCGAGCTGCACCGCCGTCAAGACCTCATCCGCTTCAAGATGAAGGACGGCCGCAGCGTCTTCACCGGCAAGTCTTGGTTCTGCAAGGATGCCCAGACCGACGACCATTGGGAAATCTTCGCCATTCCTTACGCCTACATGAGCGGTAACCCCAATTTGAAGCAGAACCCCGGCTATTCCGGCGCACAATAATCAGTAACCTTTAAAACAGCGATTATATGAAAAAGATTTATCTATATCTCGCGTCACTTGTCTGTTTGGCCGCGGTCGGCATGACAAGTTGCAGTGACAACTCCGACTTTTACAAGGAGCACAACCTCACCGATGAGGAGATAGCCGAGCTTGCCCGTCAAGACTCCATCAAGCAGGCGCAGTTAGCCAGCATCAACGCCGACTTGATATTGGAGTATTCGGTTACCTTCACCGCCAGCGCCAGCTCTTACGACGGTGCCGAGTTGTACCTCCCCGAAGAAGACTTGCAACAAATCGCCGACCTCTTCGGCATCTCTTCCACCACGCAGATGATGGAGATGATATGGGATTATGACATCACCCCCTTCGCCATCGAAGGCTCCACGCACCAAGACAACATGACCGCTACCACCTCCAGTTCCTATTGGGGACACTGGTGGACTCCCGACGGTGACGTGACCGACTGGGCATCCAACTCCTATATCTATACCGAGCTCTGGTTCGACGATGAGGACACCTTCGAGGGTGCCTATTTCGAGTGCGGCCAGTATCCCGGTTTGTGTAGCGCCGGCGACGTTTACCAAGTCATCGAGGCATTGACCTACAACGACAAGCGTGTGGCCATTGTCATCACCTTCAACATCGAGGCCCTTGCCGATGTCACCGCCACTGTGGTAGCCACCCAGCAGCTCTCCATGACCATGCCGCTGAACACCGCTTACTCTACCTATCCCGTTCAGTTCGATATGGACAAGACGCTCTCCGACTTGGGCATCTCTTCCATGGATGAGGTGAAGTTCGTGGCTGTCGATGCCGAGGGCAACTATGTACAAGAGTACAGTGCCGATCCTTACGGATTCTACTACAACCAGCAGGGTTATCCCGGCAATTGGGCCGACGACGACGCCAGCATCTTCGTGGTTTACTACTATGGCGACGGCGAAGACTATGATTGCTTCTCCGTAGGCCAGAAGCCGGGCGGCACGAATGTGGGCGACACGTTCACCGTGAAGATCGGTGCCCTTGCCAACAACAAGATAGAGATGTTCGAGATTACCGCCACCATTACCGACAAGGTCTACATCACCGGCACCGTGGTGAACACCATCCAGATGGATGTCACCATACCGCTGGATACCGAGTGGACTTTCGAGGAATATCCCGTCCGGTTCGACTTGGCTCAAGTCTTGAGCGACTTGGGTGTCTCCTCGGCCGACGAGATCACCGCGCTCGGTGTGGCCGAAGAGGGTAAATATACCGATGAATACTCTGTAGATCCTACCGGGTTCTGGCACAATCCTGAAGGATATGTAGTCGATTATGGCGACGGTTCCGTCCTCTACTCCTGCTGGCCGGGCGATTTCTACAATGAAGACGCCGACGACTGGTTGCAGATAGGCGACGACTACATGGGTGTAGGCCAATACTCAGACAACGTGGCCGACGGCGAGACGTATCTCCTACAGTTTGCCTTCATGAACGACGACAACGACATCGTGCTGTTGAAGATCAACGTGACTACCGTGGCTGAGTAAGATGTTGCATACGCGAGACTGTTCCAAGGCGGGCTTCCATGCCCGCTTTCGGGGCAGTCTCTTCTTTTTGCATGCCGGTTGCCTTTATACCTTATATATAATATATAAACAGTACCTGCATCATTCACTTTACCATCCCATAAATATGACCAAAGACTTGAAA
>JAJPYW010000269.1 GCA_021204715.1 Prevotellaceae bacterium | reverse complement strand
CGTTGATGTCGACGATGATGATGTTGCGCAGCAACTTCAACGTAGAGTCATAATAAGCGGGCGCCGTGTAGCTGATGCGGAAAGAGCGTTCCGACTGGGGAAGCCCCGGCACGTCGGTGTCGAGCACGTCGTAAAGGGCGCGGCCGGCGGCGCGGTTCCACACGTCCATATCCACGACTACCAAAATCTCGTAGGCCCGTCCGCTGGAGGTGGGTGAGAGCACACCCTTCTTCCCTTTGCCCCCGCAAGCGGAAAGGGCGAGGCACATAACGGCCAAACTCAAATAAAACAACCGGTTTCTCATATCTTGTATGTTTGTTGATTCTCCACTTTATCCCACAAAACTACGAAGAAAGCCCCACATCCCGCCCACTTTAGTCAATAATTTATATTAAGAAGGGCTATTTTTATGATAATGGAACGCCGGGCGCGCTTGCGGCTTCACCCTGCTTGGCCGTGGAGAGCATGCCGCAGGCCGCGAAGATGTCTTCTCCACGCGAGGCGCGTATGGTGGTGAAGCGTCCGCGCGCGGTAAGATAGTCGCGGAAGCGCAGCATGGCCTGCTCGCCGCTCCCCTCCAAGTCAACACCCGGTATGCGGTGGAAACGTATCAAGTTCACCCGGCAGTCCAAGCCGTCGAGCAGTCTCAAGAGCGCTTTGGCATGTTGCGGCGTGTCGTTCACGCCATGGAAGAGAATGTACTCGAAAGAGAGCCGGCGCTGCTTGCTGAAATCGTAGCGCCGCAGCAACGCCACTATTTCTTCTATGGAGTAAGCGCCTTCGGCCGGCATGAGTTCACGGCGCTCACGGGGGAAGGGCGAGTGCAAGCTCACGGCCAAATGGCAGTCGCACTCCTCGATGAAGCGGCGCAAGCCCTTGCGCAAGCCCACCGTGGAGAGCGTGACGCGCTTGGGGCTCCAAGCGTATCCCCAAGGGGCGGTGACCACCTGCAAGGCCTTGAGTACTTCGTCCAAGTTGTCCAACGGCTCGCCCATGCCCATGACCACCACGTTGGTGAGCTTCTCCCGCTGGGGCAGGGCGTGTATCTGGTTCAAGATTTCGGTGGCGGTGAGCTGCGCGGCGAAGCCTTGCTTGCCCGTCATGCAGAAGCGGCAGTTCATCTTGCAGCCCACTTGCGAGGAGACGCAAAGCGTGGCGCGCTCCGTTTCGGGTATGTAGACTGCCTCCACGAAACGGGTGCCGGCCCGGTAGAGGTACTTCACCGTGCCGTCGGTGGAACGCATGGCACCGGCCGGCGCCGCGGCGCCTATTTCACAGCGTGCTTCCAAGAGCTCCCGGTGCTTCAACGAGAGGTTGGTCATGGCGGCGATGGTGTCCACCCGCTTGCCATACAGCCACGAGGCAATCTGCGCGGCGGTGAAACGGGGCATGTCCAGCTCCCCTACAAGCGCTTGCAGTTCGGCGAGGGTTAACCCCAACAACGGTTGTTTTTGCATATAATGTTCAAAAAGTATATAAACCACAAAAAGGCGGCGCACCTATAAAGGCCGCTTCCTCTATTCACAGCAAGTATAAACCACGCAAATCATGCATCCTTTTCCGCAGTCTGTAAGAAAGCCTTTCCTTACCACCTACAAACTCGAGTTTCTACGGCTACAAACTCGAGTTTATAGACCTTACAAATTCGAGTTTGTAGATTATAAGGAATACATTCCTTGCAATGTATGGAAGCGCTTCGATAAGGTCTATGGAAGCGCTTCGATAGACTGTATGGAAGCGCTTCCATAGAACTTACGGAAACAGTCGATGAAACTTCCCCGATGGGAAGCGGAAAACGGCTCATTGGGAGTGGAGAGCATAAAAAAAGGGGCTTTTTCAAAGCCCCTTTTTTATTATATCTGTTGCCAAGAGCCCCATCCCTTCACCAAGGGACACTCCTTTCTTAGAAGTAGAGGTAACGTTTATCCTTTACCTTAGCACTGATGAAGAGGTCGTTGATGAACTGGCCGGCCATACGTATGTAGGTGGCTTCCAACGTGCTCTTCTCGGTGTCTGCATCGAATGTACCGTCGAGCTTCTCGGCGTTGTAAGGCTGCAGCACAATGACGCCGCCATTGCCCTTGATGGGCGCGCTCAGCTCTCCGGCTTGGGCTATGGAGGCATACGCGCTCACGGCGGGCTCGCTGCTGCGCAGTGCCGACACGTAAGCGGGGGCCGCGAAGGTGACGTGCTTGATGGAATCGCTCACGGCGCCTTCCATGGCTTGGTAAGCGTCCAAGGTGGTGGCGCCGGCGGCTTGCAAGTCGGCCATGATCTTCTCGGCTTTCTTGTCGCGCACCACTTCGGCGAAGAGCTCGTCTTTTACGGATTCAACCGGACGGTAGCCCTCGTGGGTGATGCCGCCTACACCGGCCGCCATCAGGTGGTCGCTCTCGCCGCACTCATACAATCCGGATACTTCGCCCGTCTTGGCGGCGAATATCCAGCGCAGCAACTCTTTGGTTCCGGCAACGCCGCCTATGTTGTGCTCGGAACTGTAGAGTTCCTTGCGGTCGAGCAGCTTGTAACCGGCGTCTTCGGCGTTGGCCGCCATCTTCTCCAACGTGTTGTTGGTGGCGATGAACTGGCTGAAATCGTTGTATGCCTTGCTGTAGGTCTCCTTGCTGAACTCCACGGGACGCTTCACCACGGCCACTTTGTATTTGGGCTGCATGTCGCGCTTGTCGGTTACTTGCAGAATGACGCCGGCCTGCCCCAAGGTGAGGTTGACGAGTTCCTTGGGCGCCATGGTGGTCAAGGTGGAGAGGTATTTGAGGTTGTCGCCGTCTATTTGCGCGCCTTCGTAATTGGCCGACACAAGCCAGTTGGTCTCTCCTGTCTGCCCGTATTTCTTGGCTACTTCAGCGAAATCGGCACCCTCTTTGATGGCGTTGTAGATGCTGTCGGCCAAGAGCATGGTAGCCGATACGTCTTCGGCCACGACTTGTATCTGGCGGAACTCAATGGAGTCGGCCATGGTAGCGGCGGCCAATTTCTTGAAGGAGTTGATGGTGTTGTCGGCCGCGTTGTAATAGGGACCGTACACGCCGTCTACAGCCACCGAGTCCAAACGGGCCACCACATCGGAAGGCAACGTCTTGGTGGTATAGAACAAATCTGTATAGGGATAGGTGGAACCGGTGGAACGGATGAAGGTGGCGTAGTCGTCGTTCACATCGGCCAACTGTCCGGTGTACTCGGTGACTTCTTGCTCAATGGCGTCGCGGTCGGCCTGGCTCGCGGTGACTTGCACGTCGATGTACTTGATGTCGCGCGTCTCTACAAACTGGCGGTACTGCTCTTTCTTCTTGTCGTAAGCCGCGCGGATGTCCGACTGGCGCACGGCCACGGTGGAATCGGCTACGGTGTTGTAGGGAATGGCGGCCAAGAGCAGGTCGGTCTGGTCGACGCGGGCGTTGAAGCTGTTCTCGGCTTCAATGGGATTGGACAGAATCGACTTGGCTATCAAGGCTTGGTACTTCTCTTGCAGGCGCGTCTGTATCAAAGTCTTCTCTATAAACGACCAGTATTTATAGAGGGTATTGTAATACTCGGTATATTGGGAAGAGGACGCGGACTTGCTCATCTTGGCGTAGTCTACCAAGAACTTCTTCAACATATCCTTGTCGAACGCGCCGGTCTGCGGGTTGCGGAAGGGCGTCTGCTGCAGCAACGCGTGGGAACCGGCGTCGATGATGGCCTCAATCTCGGCGTCGGACACCACCAAGCCCAACTTCTTGGCTTCGTTCTCTATGAGCTTGTTGTTGACGTATGCCTGCCACACTTGGTCTTTGATGCTGTTGGTCTGTTCTTCGGTGAGCGAGCTCAAGCCGCTGGAGAATTTCACCACTTCGGAATACTCTTCTACTAACGCTTGGTAGTCTTGGGCGGTGAGTTTCTCGCCGGCTACCACGCCGATGTCCTGCGAGCGGTGGGGCTGGAGCACTTTCCATGCGTCGCCGGCAATGAAGGCGAACAGCGCCAAACCGATAACTATCACCAATAAGGCCCCTTTGGACCTGATTTTCTGTAATGTTGCCATTGTAATCAGTATGATTTATGTTTATTGTTCCTGTTTGTTGCCTTTAGTTGCTTTTAGCGCACGAAGATACAAAAAATGCCAACACCTTTCTTTTATTCTTCAAAAAATTCTTATTAAACGGTATTATTCCATGACTTTAAGCCTTACCAACTCGATTTTGGTAGCTGTCAGCTTGATGATCTTGAACTGGAAACGCCCGTCCACGGTCACGGTCTGGTTCAGCTTGGGGAAGCTTTGGTAGGCGTGCAGTATCAGGCCGCCCACGGTGAGGTATTCATCGGAAGCGGGCAACCCCAAGCCGAATATCTCGTTCACCTTGTCTATCTCCAACCGGGCGGAGAGTACATATTCACTGTCGCCCACTTGCTTGTAGATATAGGTGTTGTTGGCGTGCTCGTCTTCTATGTCGCCGAAGATTTCCTCTACC
>JAJPYW010000220.1 GCA_021204715.1 Prevotellaceae bacterium | reverse complement strand
TGATGGCCGTGCCGAACATGCGCATGGTGGGGCTGAGCCCCATGTAGGCGTTGATAAGGGGCGGTATGTTGTAGCCCAACTTGCGTATCTCGCCGTTGAGGATGCGGTAGTCTTCCTTGAAGGAGTCTTCACTGAAGAGGGCTTCCAGCTGTTTTTCGTCTGATTCTACCGACAGGGGCTCTTTGGGGGTGATGAGCCGCTCTTTGTCGGCGAAGTGCTTCTTGAGGAAATAGAGTATCATGTCGCGGCTGCGGCGGTTGTAGTTGGGGTACATGGTCATTTTCCCGAAGAAGTATTTCACGGTGGGCATGACCACGGTCAAGGCGCCCAATCCGTCCCACAGGTTGTCCAAGGCGAAGAGCCCCTTGCTGCCCGCGCGGCTCGACTGGTATTCCAACGTCACGAACGAGCGCCCCAACTCGATGGTGGTGGGAAGGTATTCTTTGAGGAACTTCTCGGAGAAGTTGAACATGTGGGCGGTGGCCAATACGGGCTCTCCTTTCCGGTCGAAGCGCACGTCGGTGCCGAGGATGTAACGGTAGCCTCCCAATATCTCTTCGGCTTCGGGGTTCCATACAATGAGCTGCTTGTAGGGATGCTCCATGAGGTCGTATTCGTCTATGTCCATCGACAAGCCCGTGCCCCCGCCTGCCGAGCGGAAGGCGATTTCACGCAAACGGCCAATCTCTTTCATGATGTTGGGAGAGTCTTGGGCGGTGACGATGTAAATCTGGTTGTGGCTCTTGTTGGTCATGCGCAGGTGCTTCTCTTCGGTCAGTTCCGCCTTGAGCACTGCTTTGCTTATGGGGGCGATAATATCTTCCATAATCGTTTTTATATCATTGGTTATGTGGGGAAACGTCTAAATCGTAGACAATGTCTTTCACGTAGGCGGCCCACCGGGCGGGAGTGCGGCTTTTGTCGAAGGTCTGCCAAGGAATGGGCTTGCCTATGGTGATGTGGAAGGTCTTGTGGCGGTTCTTGAACATCTCGTCGGCCAAGTAGAGCATGGCGATGTTGAACTTGATGCCCAAGAAGTGGCATACGTTGGCTAAATTGTAAAAGAAGTTGGAGTTGCGTCCTTCGAAATGGATGGGCACCACGTCGCGCCGCGCCTCCACGCTCTTCACGACAAAGGTCTTCTTCCACTCCAAGTCTTTGATGACGCCTTTGCGCCGGCGGGAACAGAGCCCGGCGGGGAACATGATGAGCTGGTCGTCGGAAGCGAAGCCGGCTTCCACCAACCGGGGCAGGTCCTTGGCTTGCTTGCCCGTTTTGTTGATGGGTATGCAAAGGGGTGCCAATCCGCGCAGGTTCATGAGCAGGTCGTTGACCAAGTATTTCACCTTGCCGTTGTAGTGGCGGCCCAATACATAGCCCAAGGCAAGGCCGTCTTGTCCGCCCAAAGGATGGTTGGACACGAAAGTGCACAAGCCCTCACGGGGGAGGTTCTCTTCTCCTTTCACATCGAGCTTGGCATCGAGGAACGCTAATCCGGCCCCGAGGAATTCAACGCCGTACTTGTCGTTGTTCTCCTTCAAGAAACCGTTCACTTCGTCTTGATGGACAATCCGTTTCAGGTAGGAAACGACGAATTTCGGGATATATTTGGACTGCTTCGGGGCTTTCTCCCGAAGTATCTTGTCTATATCTATCAAAAAAGGGGCGTCGTCCATCAGTTGCTTTGATATACATTGATTGTGCAAATTTAAAGCATCTTTTTAATTAATTGCAAAGATTCGGCGGAAAACTACACCCAAAGAATATCAAAAAACGCCTTGTAACTGTCAATTGATAGTTTTGGGCCTGAATAAAGGCGGCTTTTCTCCCGTGCAGGCAGAGAAAGCGGTGTAAACTTGCGCCGTGAAACGAGGAGTGACTGACTATCTATCCAAAACGCGCCTTTACTTGATATGAACGAGAGTATTTTCAGAAAAGACTTGATTGGCATGCAGGATGAACTGTTCTTGTATGCCTTGAAACTCACCGCCAACCGTGAAGAGGCCAAGGAATTGTTGCAAGAGACCACTTTCCGGGCGTTGTGCTGTGAGCAGACGTATGAATCGGGCACTAATTTCAGGGCCTGGGTATATACCATTATGTACAATGCATTTGTTTCCAACTGCCGCCGGATTGTTTCCGAGCGCGACTTGTTGGGCCGCCGGGAGAGCCTTTCCTTGCGCGACGCCGCTGCCGCCCATGCCAACGATGTGGAGCAGCTGCACGACAAGAAAGAGATACACCACATCGTCAAATCGCTCTCGCCCGAATACCGCGTTCCCTTTTTCCTTTTCGTGAAGGGGTTCAAATACCACGAAATCGCCGACAGAATGGGAATACCCGTCGGCACCGTCAAAAGCCGCATCTTCTACGGCAGGGAAAAACTGCAGAAGCGGTTGCGCGATTTCTTCTGACGCACGCTTATATCCCCCACTGTTATGCCCCTTTAATTGGCTCTTTATTTTCAATGGATTAGGTTATCAACAAGATGTTGAAAACTTATTTTTAAAGTTTTGCTTGTTTTTTTGTGGGGAATTGTGGGGAATTGTGTATTTTTACGCTCGATTAACCGTGAGCGCGTATGCACATCCGTTTTTTAGGCAATATCGAAGCGCGGACCGACACCAAAGGAAGGGTTTTCATACCGGCCGGATTCCGCAAGCAACTGCAGGCTGCTTGCCAGGAGCGGCTCGTGTTGCGTAAGGACGTGTTCCAAGATTGCTTGGTGCTCTATCCCGAGAGTGTGTGGTTCAAGACGCAGAACGAGCTGCGCCGTCGGCTCAACCGGTGGAACGCCACGCACCAGCAACTCTTCCGGCAATTCGTCAGCGACGCCGAAATAGTGATACCCGACGGCAACGGACGCATCCTCTTGCCCAAGCGCTACCTGCAGATGGCCGGTATATGCGGCGAGGTGCGTTTCATCGGTATGGACAACACCATAGAGATATGGGCGAAAGAGAAAGCGGCCAAGCCGTTCATGGCGTCCGAAGATTTCAGCGCCTCCTTGCAAGAGGTGTTGGGAACCGCTTGGGATGAGGAGACAGTGGCGGAAGAGGACGTGGAAAACAAGACCGCGGCGGGCGCGGTGCCTTTAGACAAAGCGGAGGAAAGGGGGTAGTGTGCCGGGGACTTGTACGTGGAAGCTATGTTGGACGGAACGATGACATATCATGTACCTGTATTGTTGCAGCCTGCCGTGGAGGGACTGGACGTGCGGCCGGAGGGGACGTATGTAGACGTCACTTTCGGCGGCGGCGGCCACTCGCGCGAGATTCTTTCGAGGCTGCGGCCGGGCGGACGGTTGCTGGCTTTCGACCAGGACGAAGATGCCGGGCGCAATGCGGTAGACCATCCTTGCTTCACTTTCGTGCACGGTAATTTCCGCTACCTGCGCAATTTCCTGCGTTACTACGGCATCGACCAAGTGGACGGCGTCTTGGCCGACTTGGGTGTTTCTTCCCACCACTTCGACGACAGCGGACGGGGCTTCTCTTTCCGTTTCGACGGCGCGTTGGATATGCGCATGAACAAGCGCGCGGACGTTACGGCGGCATACGTGGTGAATACTTATGCCGAGGAGCGGTTGGCCGACGTGTTCTACCGCTACGGCGAGTTGAAGAACGGCCGCAAGATAGCCGCCGCCATCAAGGAGGCGCGCGCCGCAAGCGAGATAACCACTATCGGGAAGCTCTTGGAGGTGGTTCAGCCTCTTTTCCCGAGGGAACGGGGCAAGAAGGAGCTTGCCAAGGTGTTCCAAGCGTTGCGCATCGAGGTGAACGGCGAGTTGGTGGCGTTGGAGGAGATGCTCGCGGCCGCCACCGCCGTGCTCAAGCCGGGCGGACGGTTGGTGGTCATCACCTACCATTCGTTGGAAGACCGCATGGTGAAGAATGTGATGCGCAGCGGCAATGTGGCGGGGAAGACGGCGCAGGATTTCTATGGAAACGTGCTTTCGCCTTACAAGATTGTCAACAATAAGGTGATTGTGCCGGACAGCGGCGAGGTGGCGCGCAACCCCCGCTCACGGAGCGCCAAGTTGCGCATAGCCGAGCGGGTGGCCTTGCAGGCAGGGCAGGAGCGGCGGACGGACGTAAAGGAAGCGATCAAAGCGGTATAAAGCGGAGGCGTAATGGCAAAAGAGACAAAACAGAGCACCGGCAAGACGGGCAAGAAGAAACGGCGCACTTCGTGGAAAAGCATCATCGGGGGCGACATCTTGGCAACGGACTTCTTCCGCCGCCAGACCAAGTTGTTGGTGCTCATCATGGTGCTTGTCTTGTTCTATATCCACAACCGGTATGCCTGCCAACGGCAGATGATTGAGGTGGACCAGTTGAAGAAGGAGCTCACGGACATCAAGTACGATGCCCTGACGCGCAGCTCGGAGTTGATGGAGAAGAGCCGCCAGTCGCGCATCGAGGAGTACATTGCCACCAAGGGGAGCGACTTGCAGACATCTACCCAGCCTCCCTACATGATAGGCAAGTGAAAAGTATATATAT
>JAJPYW010000126.1 GCA_021204715.1 Prevotellaceae bacterium | reverse complement strand
TGCGCAAGCGGCAGCCCGACCGCACGCTGCGGCTCCAATGGCAGACCTTCCGCGACCGCCTGCGCCCCGGCGACAGCGAGGAATGGAAACTCACGGTGCAGACGCCCCAAGGCCTTCCCGCCCAGGCCGAACTGCTTGCCCTGCTCTACGACGCCTCGTTGGACCGGCTGTACCAACGCAGCCAGCGTCTACACGCACAACCCCTCTTCTACCAGCCCTACCGCAGCCGCGGCTGGGCCCGCGCGAGCTACATCGTTTTCCGCCCCACCTTCCCCATAAAGACAGCGCAAGTCATGGAATGGCTCTTCGACCACCTTTATGAAGCACCCTCCTCCACCATGCGCCACCTGTGGGGCAACGTGCGCTTGGCCGCCACCGGCGCCGCCCTGTCCAAGTCGGCGGGCATGGTTGTAGATGAAGAGACTGCTGTGGAAACCGCTTCGGCCGCGGCAAGCGACGCTGAACCAGACGACATGGGAGGCGTGGAAACGTCTGCAGAAGAAGCGTCCACCGGCCTGTTGCGCAAGGACTTCTCTGAAACCGCCTTCTTCTATCCCCACTTGCGCACCGACGCCCAAGGCGAAGTCATTCTTGCCTTCACCCTGCCCCAAAGCCTCACCCGCTGGAACTTCCGCAGTTACGCCCACACCCGTGAGATGCTCACGGGCAGTCTCGACACCACCGTGGTGGCCGCCAAGGAGTTCATGCTCACGCCCGACATGCCCCGCTTTGTGCGTGTGGGCGACCGTACTGTCATTGCCGCCACTGTCGACAACCTTACGGAGCGCGCCGTGGAAGGCACCGCCACGCTCACGCTCTTCAATCCCGTAACAGAACAGACACTCGCCACCCTCAACACCAGCTTCTCGGTGGAGGCGGGCCGGCGCGCCACCGTCAGCTTTCCTTTCACGGTAACAGACAGTTGCTCCGTTATAGGCGTGCGCATCGTAGCCGACGGCGGCACCTTCAGCGACGGCGAGCAACACCTGCTTGCCGTATTAGACAACCGCACGTTCATCACCGAGACCGTGCCGCTTCCCGTGCGTGGCGGCGACACACGCACCTTCTCCTTGGACAGCCTCTTCAACCACCACAGCCCCGCTGCCACCCACCGCCGCTTGACGCTGGAATTCACCGCCAACCCCGCATGGTATGCCCTTTTTGCACTGCCCTCGCTGCTGCGCCCCGCCACCCAAAACGCCCTCACGCTTGCCGCCGCCTACTATGCCGACTGCGTGGCCGGCTACATCGCCGGGAGCTATCCACGCCTGCAAACCATGGTCGATGTGTGGCAGAAAAGCCCCGAAGCAAAAGCCGCCTTCACCTCTCCGCTTGCCCGGAACCAAACCTTGAAAGAACTGTTGCTCGATGAGTCGCCATGGGTAGCCGCCGCCGACAATGAATCGGAGCGCATGGCCGCCCTCGCCACCCTTTTCAACACCAACGACCGCACAGGCCGTCTTTCCGCGACGTTGACACTGCTCAATGACCTGCAAGCCGCCGACGGCAGTTGGAGCTGGTACAAAGGCATGGCAGGCAGCCGTTCCATCACCACCTACGTGGCCCGGCTACTGCTTCGCCTGCCCCTGCTCACCGGCACGCCCCTCGAGGGCGACGCCCTTTCGATGCAGCGCAAAGCCATGGACTACCTGCACCGCCAAGCCTTGGAGGAATATCTTTCGATTAAGAAGCAAGAGGGCAAAGCACGCCCCTCCACCCTCTCCCAAGCCGCCACAGCGTATCTTTACCTTGTCGCTTTAAGCGGCGAAGCGGTGCCCAAGGCCTACGAGGAGGCCTACCGCTATTATATGTCCTTGCTCCCCAACCACCTTTCCGGCGGCAGCGTCGCCGGAAAAGCCCAAGCCGCCTTCATCCTGCAGCGCGCCGGGCGTGGGCAAGAAGCCGCGGCCTTCACCGCGTCCCTTAGGGAATACTTGGTCAAGGAAGACGAACAAGGCACCCACTTCGCCCAGCTCGACTTGCCATACGCCGGCAGCGGCCGCATCCTCTCGGCCCACGTCGCCGCCATGGAAGCGTTCACGGCCGTAGGCGGAGCTGACAGCACGGTAGAAGAGATGAAACAGTGGCTCTTGAAACAGAAGCAAGCCGGCGCATGGAACTCTACCGTCGCCACCGCCGATGCCATCTACGCCCTGCTTTGCCGGGGCGACAATCCCTTGGAGGGGCAAGGCGCGGCGAGCATCTCCTTGGACAACCACACCGTGGCTACGCTGCCTGCCGACGCCTCCCTTCCCGGCGCCGGCTACGTGAAGAGGCAATACGAGGAAGGCAGCGCCGAAGTGAACGCGCGTACCGTCACCGTGAAGAAAGAAGACGGCGGCACCGCATGGGGCGCCCTCTACGCACAGTACCTCATCCCCATGCGCGATGTGAATGAACAAGGCACTGCCTTGGGCATCGAGAGGCGGCTCTACGTGGAGCGCCTTGCGGCAAACGGACAGTCCACCCTGCAACCCGTCACCCCCGATACACCTCTTTCCATAGGCGACAAAGTCATCTCCCGCCTCGTGCTCCGTGTAGACCGCGCCATGGACTTCGTGCAATTGAAAGCCCGCCACGCCGCCTGCCTCGAGCCGGTCAACACGCTTTCCGGCTACCGCGGCGGCAGCGGCCTCTCCTACTACATGGAAGTAGACGACGCCTCGACCAACTGCTACTTCGACCACCTTGGCAAAGGCACCTACGTTGTCGAGCTGCCCTTCCGCATCGACCGCGCCGGCGTGTACGAAGCCGGCACCGCCACGCTGCAATGCGCCTACGCGCCCGAATTCGCGGCACACTCCGACAGTGAAATCCTAACGGTCGAGTAAAGACAACAGCGCAACATTTGGTGGATATCGGCATTTTGGCTAAAAACATTTGGTGGATACCGGCATTTTAGCCAAAAACATTTGGTGGGAGTTGTAATAAAGCGTATATTCGCCCTCAAAATGAGGAACCCATGGAAGAGAACGCCATCTATTTCAAGCGAAAGATATACGACACCATGCGCCGTTGGAAAACCGAGCGCCACGGCACCACGGCCTTGCTCATCCAAGGAGCGCGCCGTGTAGGTAAATCCACCATAGCCCGGCAGTTTGCAAGCAAGGAGTACAAATCCTACATCCTGATAGACTTTTCAAGAGTCTCCAAAGAGGTGAACGACCTGTTCAACGACCTTTCCGACTTGAATTACCTCTTTCTCAGACTGCAATTCCTCTATCAAGTCAACCTGTACGAAAGGGAATCGGTCATCATCTTCGACGAAGTGCAATTGCAGCCTTTGGCGCGGCAAGCCATCAAGCACTTGGTGGAAGACCACCGGTACGACTACATCGAGACGGGTTCGTTGATATCCGTCAGGTCGAAGAGCCGCGACATCATCATTCCCAGTGAAGAGACCAAAGTAGACATGTACCCCATGGACTACGAGGAGTTCCGCCGGGCCATGGGCGACGCCACGACCATCCCTTTGTTGCGCGCCGCCTTCGGGCGCAAGACGCCATTAGGCGACGCCGTACACCGCAAGTTGATGCGCGACTTCCGCCTCTACATGCTTGTAGGCGGCATGCCCCAAGCCGTAGCCGCCTATATCCGGACAAACAACTTCACCGAGGTGGATATGGTAAAGCGCGACATCATCTCCTTATACAAAGAAGACTTCGGCAAAATAGACCTCACCGGCAGGGCCAAAGCCATGTACGAGGCCATTCCCGGCCAATTGAGCAGGAACTTGCTGCGCTACCAAGTGGGCAAAGCCATTCCCGAAGAGAAAGTGGAACGCATTACAGGCATCCTCAAAGAGATGGAAGACTCCATGACCGTCAACGTGGTGTACCACTCCAACGACCCCGACGCGGGCTTGGCTTTGACAAGGAACGAAGAGTACTTCAAGCTATATGCGTCCGATACCGGTCTGTTCGTCACATTGGCCTTTATGGACAGCGACGTTACCGAAAACGTGATATACAACAAGCTGCTCAACGACAAACTCAGCACCAATTTGGGTTATGTCTACGAGAATGTCATCGCCCAGATGCTGAAAGCCACCGGGAAGCACCTCTTCTACCACACCATTCCCTACGCCGAGGGCAAGAAATACTACGAGATAGACTTTGTCATACCCGACAAGCACAAAATCTCACCCATTGAAGTGAAATCCTCGGGCTACAAATCCCACAAGTCGCTCGACGCGTTCTGCGACCGCTACTCCGCCCGCATCCTGAACAAGTATCTGATATACACGAAAGACTACAAACGTGAAAACGGCATCGACTTCATCCCCGTGTACATGACGATGTTTCTATAAAAAGAAAAGATATAACTCCCCTCCCCGTTTACAAAACGTGCGGCGGCAGGCTCTCTATTCCTAAAATCTGCGGTTTGCCGCAGATTTTAGGAATAAATATGGCCATTTCGTTGGAGTTTCTTACATATACGGGCTTTCCATCGGAAAAACTAACTCCATGTCTCCATGCACTCACCACCCCGGTTTCCTTCCTGACTTCGTCAATGCGTCACCCTTAGAGTTCTCTTATAGTTCTTCTTCAA
>JAJPYW010000168.1 GCA_021204715.1 Prevotellaceae bacterium | reverse complement strand
AAAATATAAATAACGTGTAATTGCGGTATAGGGTTCGTTGAAGGCGGCTGTGCTGTTTTCGATGCAGAGTTAATGCTCTACAATATGTTTCTCGGTTAATGATAAGTAAAAGTGTAGACGGCGGCAAGGCTTCCCCGGCTTGGTGTAGATACGGGTGAGCCGCCGAAGATGGAACTTATAACTGCCGGCAAGGCGGCGCACTACTTGTTCGGCTTCGGCAGGGATGATGATATCCAAATGCCCGCAAGCAGTGAGCAACGAAGAGGCGCGGCGCAGCAAGAGGCCATAGTCCAAGGTATCAGTGTGGCGCGCTGTGTTGCGCCGGCCGTCGGGACACTTCAAGTTATCCATGAAATAAGGAGGATTGGAGACAATCAGGTCGAAGGTTGTATCGGGCATGAACGTGGCAAAGTCACAACAAAAAACCGTGATGCGGCCGGCCCAAGGGGAACGCCGTACATTCTCTTCGGCTTGGTCGGCGGCGTCGGTGTCAATCTCAACGGAGGCAATAAGGGCTTGCGGGCTTCGCTGCGCTATTTGCAACGAGACCAAGCCGGTGCCGGCACCCACATCCAACACACGCGCGGCATCACGCACATCGCACCACGCGCCCAATAGCACGCCATCGGTACCCACCTTCATGGCACAACGGTCGTGCCACACAGTGAACTGCTTGAAACGGAAGGAAGGGTTGGACATGGTGACGGCAGTTAATTGGCTTCAAAAATAATCAATGCGCGTCAAACGGCTACATTTTTGGCACTGTTTTTATGTTTTTAAAGGAAGAGGGAGGGTTTATAATGCAGAAATAGCTTACCTTTGCGCATAATTTCGCTCAACCGGCCGAGTTTGGTAATAAACAAAGGAGAAAATGAAGAATAGCAACCACTTTGACTTTAGTATTGCAGAGGACAGGAACGAGGGCATCTCTGTAATCGCCGAAATTGAAGGGAACGAGGAGCAGTTGATGGATGCAGAGGTTGACGATGTGTTGCCTATATTGCCGCTGCGTAACATGGTGCTCTTTCCGAAAGTGTTCATGCCGGTATCTATAGGACGGAAGAGCTCTTTGAAATTGGTGCGCGATGCCGGAAAGCGAGGTGCTTGCTTCGCCGTGGTTTGCCAGAAGTCGGCCGAGACAGACGACCCGTCGATGGACGACCTGCACACCATAGGCACCATAGCCAAGATAGTGCGCATATTGGAGATGCCCGACCGCACGACCACCGTCATTCTGCAAGGATTCAAACGGGTGCTTCTGAAAGAGGTGACCGACACAGAACCTTACTTGAAAGGGCGTGTGGAGGCATTGGGCGAGGAGTTGCCGGCCAAAGACGACAAAGAGTTCCAAGCGTTGGTCGAGGCGTGCAAAGACCTTTCCATACGTTATATCAAATCGTCGGACATCTTTCCACATGAATCATCGTTTGCCATCAAGAACATGAACAACTACATGTTCTTGATAGGTTTCATCTGCACCAACCTGCCCATCAAGAAAGACGAGAAGATAGAGTTGCTGCGCATAGACTCGCTGCGCGCCCGTGCTTACAGGCTCCTTGAGATACTCAACAGGGAAGTGCAATTGGCCGAAATCAAAGAGTCTATACAGATGAGGGCCCGCGAGGACATAGACCAGCAACAACGCGAGTACTTCCTGCAACAACAAATCAAGACCATACAGGATGAATTGGGTGGCGACAGCCAGGAGGCGGAGATAGAGGAGATGCGCCAGAAAGCCGAGACAATGGCTTGGAACGCCGACATCAAGGAGACCTTTTTGAAAGAGGTGGACAAGTTGGAACGCACCCATTCACAGTCGCCCGACTACAGCGTGCAGTTGAATTATCTGCAGACCATGCTGAGCCTGCCGTGGGGTGTCTATACTACCGACAACCTGAATTTGCAGAACGCCGAGAAGATATTGAACAAGGACCATTACGGGCTTGACAAAGTGAAAGAGCGCATCTTGGAACACTTGGCCGTGTTGAAGCTGAAAGGCGACATGAAGTCGCCCATCATCTGTCTCTACGGTCCTCCGGGTGTGGGCAAGACTTCTTTGGGCCGCTCTATTGCCACGGCTTTGAAAAGGAAATACATCCGCATGTCTTTGGGTGGCGTGCACGACGAGGCCGAGATTCGCGGACACCGCCGCACCTACATAGGCGCCATGCCGGGCCGCATCATCAAGAGCTTGATCAAGGCGGGTTCTTCCAATCCGGTGTTCATTTTGGACGAAGTGGACAAGGTGGGCGATGACCGGCAAGGCGACCCCTCGTCGGCCTTGCTCGAAGTGCTGGATCCAGAACAGAACACCACCTTCCACGATAACTTCTTGGACGTGGACTACGACCTTTCCAAAGTGATGTTCATCGCCACGGCCAACAACTTGAACACCATTCCCCCTCCCCTGCTCGACCGTATGGAACTGATAGAAGTGAGCGGTTACATCACCGAAGAGAAGATAGAGATTGCCCGCCGCCATTTGGTGCCGAAGGAGTTGGAGGCGAACGGCATGAAGAAAAAGGACATCAAGCTGCCCAAGAACACGTTGGAGTACATCATAGAGAACTACACCCGCGAAAGCGGCGTGCGCGAATTGGAAAAGAAGATAGGGAAAATACTGCGCAAGTCGGCCTTGCAATATGCCAAGTCGGGGCAGCTTCCCTTGAAAGAGATAAAGCCAAGCGACTTGCACGACTACTTGGGCGTGGAGGAATACAGCCGCGACAAGTACCAAGGCAACGAGTATGCGGGTGTGGTCACGGGATTGGCTTGGACAGCCGTAGGCGGGGAGATTCTCTTTGTGGAGACAAGCCTGAGCCGCGGCAAGGGCGGGCTTACGCTGACGGGCAACTTGGGCGACGTGATGAAGGAATCGGCCATGCTGGCCTTGGCCTACATCAAGGCACACGCCTCGTTGCTTGAATTGGATGAAGAATTATTCGACCATTGGAACATCCACATCCATGTGCCCGAAGGTGCTATTCCAAAGGACGGCCCTTCGGCGGGCATCACCATGGCCACTTCCTTGGCTTCGGCCTTTACACAGCGCAAGGTGAAGGCCAACTTGGCCATGACAGGCGAGATTACCTTGCGCGGCAAGGTACTTCCCGTGGGCGGTATCAAGGAAAAGATACTGGCCGCCAAGCGGGCCGGCATCAAAGAGATTATCTTGAGCGAGGAAAACCGCAAGGACATCGACGAAATTCAGGAGATTTACCTCAAAGGGTTGACTTTCCATTATGTAAAGGAGGTAAAAGAGGTGTTTGAACTCGCGCTGACGCATGAGAAAGTGGCCGATGCCCTTGATTTATCTATATGCGGTGAGAAAAGCACGACAGAGAAATGACCTTCGAGCTCCAATTGACAGACAACAAGACGCACGCCCGAGCCGGACGCATCACCACCGACCATGGTGTCATAGAGACGCCTGTGTTCATGCCGGTGGGCACGTTGGGCAGCGTGAAGGGGGTGCAACTCACCGAACTCAAAGGAGACATTGACGCCCCGATTATCTTGGGGAACACTTACCATCTATATCTGCGCCCCGGTACGGAGATATTGGAAAAGGCCGGCGGGCTGCATAAGTTCAACGGCTTCGACCGCTCCATGTTGACCGACAGTGGCGGATTCCAAGTCTTTTCTCTTACAGGCATACGCAAGCTGTGCGAAGAGGGCGTGGAGTTCCGCTCGCATATCGATGGAAGCAAGCACCTGTTCACGCCCGAGAAGGTGATAGACATAGAGCGCTCCATCGGCGCCGACATCATGATGGCTTTCGACGAGTGCACGCCCGGCACGGCAGAATATGCCTACGCCAAGCGCTCCATGGAGTTGACACACCGCTGGCTTGACCGTTGCTTGGCACGCTACAGTGAGACTACGCCCAAATACGGTTACCACCAAGCCCTCTTCCCCATTGTGCAAGGATGTGTCTATACCGACCTGCGCAGGCAGTCGGCGGAATACATTGCCTCCAAGGAAGCCGAAGGGAATGCCATCGGCGGATTGGCCGTAGGCGAGCCCACGGAGAAAATGTACGAGATGATAGAGCTTGTAAACAGCATATTGCCCGAGGACAAGCCCCGCTATCTGATGGGTGTGGGCACGCCGGCCAACCTGCTTGAAGGAATTGAGCGGGGTGTGGACATGTTCGACTGCGTGATGCCCACCCGCAACGGACGCAACGGCATGCTCTTCACGAAAGAGGGTATCTTGAACATGCGCAACAAGAAATGGGAGGACGACTTCTCTCCTTTGGAAAGCGACGGCACCTCACAAATCGACACCATGTACAGCAAAGCTTACCTGCACCACCTGTTCCACACCAAGGAGTTGTTGGCCATGCAGATTGCATCGGTACACAACTTGGCGTTCTATTTGTGGTTGGTGCGCGAAGCGCGCCGGCAAATCTTTTCAGGCGGTTTCTCCGCATGGAAAGCCCGTATGGTCAACCAAGTATCTGAAAGATTATGAAAGCACTCCTTCGGAACATAGTTGCTTGGGGCACCGCTTGTATTGAGAAGATGCGGAGTTTTCTCAAAGGGATTCCGCGTGTTTTCCA
>JAJPYW010000295.1 GCA_021204715.1 Prevotellaceae bacterium | reverse complement strand
CTTTAGGCATAATGATAAGGTTTTAATGGTTAATACTAAACTGTTTACTTGAAGTGCTTCCCGAAGTCGGCACCCCTTGTAGATCTACTTGTGCAAAGATACGAAACCCCCATACGGCCAAACGTCGTTCCGTGTCGTTCCGTGTCGTTTATCCAAGGGTATTTTTCTTAAAAAACGTGAGTTCTCAATGATATGTTTACCGGCTTATATCGAACTCACATATAAATTGTGTAGGAACAAATTGGGTACAAAAAATCTCAAAGTAATGAGACAATTTTATTTGTCTTATCCAAAAGGTCACGCGCTGCGTGACCAAAAACCAATAAACAATGCTCCTTTTCGACACCGCTTCATGTAGCAGACACACAAACCAAAAACCGCATCGGCAAGGCTTCATTGCCTCGCGCGCCTTGCGGCTACATCTTCATAACCCACCTTCGGAATCATATCTTTTACGTAATGTTCCGTTAAATTAACTTGGTACTTCTTGCCGCTTTATTGGTAAATTATTTTCTTTACAGCACCATTTAGGAAAGAGCTACTTACAGAAAATAACGTGTTATAAAGGGATGCCGGTACCTTCACGCCGCTGTGAAGATTTCACCGTCAACCTGTATGAAAAGTGCCACTACCATGCTGTGCCATGTCGACATAAGCGAGAACGAACTCTTCGAGCGGTGTCCCGACGTGCTGAACGCGCTGTTGTGCGACCGCACTACGGGAGGGAACATCTTCTGGGCAACCGACTCTTACGCCCACTTGGGCGAGGGCTACCGCTTCGCCGACGCCATCACTGCGGAGCGCATAACGGGCGTGAACGGCATGGTGATACAGCCGCGCGCCTTGAAAAGACGGGAAGAGCAGGCGGAGCGTACCAAGGGTATGGCCGAGGTGTTCACCCCGCCGTGGGTGTGCAACGCGCAGAACAACCTTGTTGACGAGGCTTGGTTCGGCAGGAGGGACGTGTTCAACACGGCGGATGAAACGCGCCACACGTGGACTGCAACCCCCGGCAAGATACCTTTCATGGAAGAGCGTACATGGAAAGCCTACGTGCGCTCCACGAGGATGGAAATCACCTGCGGGGAGGCACCCTACCTCGCGAGCCGCTACGACACCACCACGGGCGAATCCATAGCGTTGGAGGAGCGCGTCGGGATACTCGACAGGAAGCTGCGCGTCGTGGGCGAGAACACCCAGACCACGGGAGAGTGGCTGAAATGGGCAGGAGAGGCTTACAAGCACACCTACGGCTACGAGTGGCAGGGAGACAGCCTGTTGCTCGCCCGTGAAGCCCTGTTGGTGACATTCGTGGAGTACTACCAAGCCAAGTTCGGGGAACTCCCCTTGGAGAGGTCGCTGCTCGCCGTGGCCGACGTCATCTCATGGAACCTGTGGCAAATGGACGGGCTGAAGGGGGTGGTGCCGTGCAGTTGCAAGAACGGCGTCACGGTGGTGGAACACGATCTTTTCGGCCAGAAACAGCGTGTGGAGTACTGCCAGGGATGCCGTGACGGTGGCCTGAAGGGGCATAACGGGATTTACTGCCTGATAAGGGATTGGAGCGTAAAGCCTGCCAAAGAGACAAGATTCATCGACCTGATAAAATAACAATACCATGCGCGACTATTTCAAACCGCCCAAGTACACTTTAATCTATGTGTTCCGCATACCCGACGACGCGCACAAAGATTGTCTGAAGGTAGGGAAAACCACCTTTTCATGCCCGGTTAATGAAGTGCTGGCATTGAAGCCCAATGCGAAGGTGCTGAACGCCGCGGCCCACAAGCGCATAAAGGAGTACACACAGACGGCAAGCATCCTTTACGACCTGCTCTATACCGAGCAAGCCATTTACAAGGACAAGGACGGTCAAGTGAAAGGTTTTACAGATACCGATGTACACAACGTCCTGTCAAGGTCGGGAATCCGCCGCAAGGATTTCGGGGAAAACACCAATCAGGGCAGCGAGTGGTTCGCGACCGACCTTGAAACCGTCCAGAACGCCATCACAGCCGTCAAGCAAGGGCGGCGGTCGCTCACCCCCTACGAGATAACCAAAGACAAAAGCCCGGTGGTTTTCCGCCCCGAACAACGCGACGCCATCGACAAGACCAAGAAGCAGTTCAGAAAAGCAGGTCAAATGCTGTGGAACGCCAAGATGCGTTTCGGCAAGACACTCTCCGCCCTGCAAGTGGTCAAGGAACTCGGAATAGACCGCACGCTCATATTGACGCACCGCCCTGTGGTGGTTGACGGATGGTTTGAGGATTTCAACAAGATATTCATTGAAAAAGATACCGACTACCGGTACGGTTCCAAGAAAGACAGCGGCTCCTTCGGCAATTTGGTGAAGATGCACCGCGAAAAGGGGACGCACTTCGTCTATTTCGCCTCTATGCAAGACTTGCGCGGATCGGAAACGGTAGGCGGCAAGTTCGACAAGAACGACGGGATTTTCACCACCCCTTGGGACTTGCTCATCGTCGACGAAGCCCACGAAGGCACCAAAACGGAACTCGGCAAAGCGGTTTTGGAGGAACTCGTCAAGCCCGCGACGAAAGTGCTGCGGCTCTCGGGAACCCCGTTCAACCTGTTGGAAGATTTCAAGGAAGACGAGATATACACTTGGGACTACGTAATGGAGCAGCGCGCCAAGAAGAACTGGGACTTGACACACTTCGGCGACGCCAATCCCTACGCCGAACTGCCCGCCATGAACATCTACACCTACGACTTGGGACGGTTGCTCGCCAAATACAGCGATGAGGACGTGGCGTTCAATTTCCGGGAGTTCTTCCGCGTCAACGCAAGCGGAAGATTCGTGCACGGGGAGGACGTGCTTAAATTCCTCAACCTCCTTACCAAGGAAGACAAGTACAGCATGTACCCCTTTGCCAACGACAACTACCGTGAAATCTTCCGTCACACCCTTTGGATGGTGCCGGGCGTGAAAGCGGCCAAGGCGTTGAGCGCGATGTTGCAGACGCACGCCGTGTTCCAACATTTCACCGTCGTGAACGTGGCTGGCGATGGCGACGAGGACGTGGAAAACAAGGACGCGCTCGCCATGGTGGAGAAGGCCATCGGAGAGAACCCCGACGATACACGCACCATCACCCTTTCTTGCGGCCGGCTCACCACAGGCGTTACGGTGAAGGCGTGGACGGGCGTGCTCATGCTGTCGGGCAGCTACAGCACAGCCGCCTCCTCCTATATGCAGACCATTTTCCGTGTGCAATCGCCCGCCACCATCAACGGACACGTGAAAGAAAATTGCTATGTATTCGACTTCGCCCCCGACCGCACTCTGCAAGTGCTCGCCACCGTGCCGCGCGTGTCTACCAAGGCGGGAAAGACCAACAAGGGGCAGCGAGAGGCGTTAGGCGAGTTCCTCAATTTCTGCCCCGTGATTTCCGTCGAGGGCAGCCGGATGAAAACGCTGGACACCGACCACATGCTACAGCAACTCAAGCGGGCGTACGTGGAGCGGGTGGTGCGCAACGGCTTCGAGGACGGTTGCCTCTACAACGATGAACTCCTGAAGCTGACACAGTTGGAGGTAAATGAGTTCTACGCATTGAGAGGCGTGATAGGAACCACCAAAGCCATAGGCAACGCGGGCAGCATAGACATCAACAGCCAAGGGCTTACCAACGAACAATACCAAGAGAAAGAACAGCTTGAAAAGAAAAAGAAGGCTGAACTCACCGAGGAGGAGAAAGCCCGCTTGGAGGAGTTCAAGAAGAAAGCGAAACAGAAGGCAGACGCCATCTCCATTCTGCGCGGCATCTCCATACGCATGCCCCTGCTCATCTACGGGGCCAAGATCGACGATGAGGACAAAGAGCTCACCATTGACAACTTCACCAATCTCGTGGACGACCAATCGTGGGAGGAGTTCATGCCAAGGGGTGTGACCAAGGATAGGTTCAACCGGTTCAAGAAATACTACGATCCCGATATTTTCGCCGCAGCAGGCAAGCGCATACGCGCCATGACACGAGCCGCCGACAAGCTGACGGTGGAGGAACGCATAGAACGCATCACCGACATATTCTCCACGTTCCGCAACCCCGACAAGGAGACCGTGCTCACACCGTGGCGGGTGGTGAACATGCACCTTGGCGACACCCTTGGAGGCTATTGCTTCTTCGACGAGGCGTTCAAGGAGACGTTGGAAGAGCCACGCTACATCGACCACGGAGAGGTCACCGACAAGGTGTTCTCCACCGACAGCTATTTGTTGGAGATAAACTCCAAGTCGGGCCTCTATCCCCTTTACCTTGCCTACAACGTGTACCGCCGCAGAATAAAAGAGTCTCTTTTGTCGCCCGAAACGCTCCAAGAGCACCAAGCGATATGGGATGAGGCGGTAAAAGAGAACATCTTCGTCATCTGCAAGACGCCCATGGCGAAAAGCATCACCCACAGGACGCTCGTGGGCTTCCGGCAGGCGAAAGTGAACACACGGTATTTTGAAGACCTTATAAACCAAATCAAAAACAAACCCGATAACTTCCTTGCCAAAGTGGTCAAAGGGAAGTCATATTGGAAAGCAAACGAAAACGATAATATGAAGTTTAGTGCAGTGG
>JAJPYW010000200.1:2427-4616 GCA_021204715.1 Prevotellaceae bacterium | reverse complement strand
GGATTCTAACGAATACATTCGACAGGTCGAGTCGAATGTATTCGACAGGTTGAGTCGAATGTGATGATGACACTTTGTTGAATGTATTCGATAGGGTGAATCGAATACATTCGACAGGATGCAAGAAATGCTTTCTTTAGACCGCATGGAATGTTGTCTTGTCAAGCTATCCGAAGGTGTCAGGAAAGCGGCACGATGCAGGTGTCGTTCCGATATAAAGCTTTGCGGGGTTCCCTTCAACTGTATATCTTCCCCGTCTCGTAAATAATGAGCACGGCTTCGTTGTCTTCTCCTTCGTGGTAGTAGGCCGCATCTTGGCGCCTGCAAGAGGCTTGCCGTGGCGCGGCGCGGTGGCTTGCTCCTCACCTTTGGTGGCGTAGTAGAACGCCGCCCCGCGCGCTTAAAGCTGTGAGAGCCCCTTGCGGTTGCCGATGGCCTCGCCCACCACAATCAGGGTGGTAAGGGTAAACCCGTTGTCTTTCACCAAAGAAACCAACTCTTTCAACGTGCCGCGGTAGACGCGCTCGTCGGGCCACGTCAAGTGATGGCACACCGCCACGGGGGTGCTGTCGGGGTACTCTTGCAGCAGCTCGGCCGCCACTTCCTCCACAATGCCGGCGCTAAGGAAGATGCATATTGTGCTTTGCGAACGGGCAAGCAAGTGCAGCTTTTCCCTTTCGGGCATGGGCGTGCGCCCCTCGCCCCGGGTAAGAATAATGCTTTGCACACGCTCCGGAATGGTGAACTGCGACTTCAACGCGGCGGCCGCGGCTTGGAACGAGGAAATGCCCGGGGTGATGTGGTAATGCATGCCGTGGCGGTCGAAGTAGTCCATCTGCTCGCCTTTCTTTTTGGGCATGATCAAACGCCCGTTTTCGGAGGCCAACAACGCGGCGGCTTCGCACACACTGGGCGTGCCCACATACTTTATGGCATAGTTGCTGGGGTGGGGCACGTCTACTTGTCTCAACGCCTCGGCTGTATAGAACGTGACGGGCAGTTCCTTTTCTACCTATTTCAAGAAAGGCTCGCCCACCTTCACATCGATGGAGGCGACGCCCGCCACGGCCTGCCACGGGACGCCCACGGCTTGGAGACATGCCGCTATCTGCTCCTTGATGGACTGGGCCGGTACAGCCAAATGGGCAAGCCCTACGCCAAGGCGCACTACCTTGGGATAGTAGCACACCGCAGGCATCTCGGCAGCCAATGCCGGCTTGCGCGGCGACACCGCTATGAGCAGCTTGAACCGCTTCTTGTCGATGTCTTCTTCTTGGTAGAACACCTCTACGTGTGGGGGCCGGTGCGATTCCATCCAAGCGGTGCCGCGGTCGCGCACTTCCAAAAGCAGGGCGGTAGGCAGCCTGTCCACAAAGCGGGCGAGAGCCTCGACAGGCACCCCTTCGTTGTACCACCCGAAGCGGCGCGGAAGCTCGTCGAGCGTCCAAAGGCCGGTGCGGTCGCTCTGCGTGGTGACTACCGGTTCCGCCCCGAGGATGCCGGCCAAGAGCCGGGTGAGCGCGTTGGCACCGCCTATATGCCCCGAAAGCACGGAGACGGCATACTGCCCCGTACTGTCTACGCACACCACGGCGGGGCCGGTGTGTTTGTCCGTTACCACGGGGGCGATGGCGCGCACGCAGATGCCCATGGCACCGATAAAGATGAAGGCGTCGAAATGGTGGAATTGTTCCCGGATGAAGTCGCTCACGGAGTCTATCGGCGTGCAGCCGCTCTCTTCAAGGGTGGTGTAAATGGCCGCGTCGGGCAGTTCCCGGTCAAGCAAGCGGGCAACCTCGATGCCGGTTTTTGATATGGGTATAATGGCAGTCTTCATAACAAGGCTTTCATGATGTCTATGGGGTTGTAATTGTCTATGGCGGCGCGCACGGAGGGCATCACGCGCAGCCCCGAGGCAACGGCTCCTTCAAGGAAAGCCGCCTTGCCGCTTTGGGTGACGGCGTTGAACGCCACGCATCCGCCGGGTTGCATCAATGCGGCCGCTTTGGAGATTATTTCAGCCAAGTGTCCGCCGTGTCCGCCAATGAAGACGGCGTCGGGAAGCCGCCGCTTCACGGTGTTGGCAAGGCCGAAGAAGTGGGCCGCGCGTATCTCATTCCATACTTCGGGCGGAAAGGCGGGTGCCTTGTTGTCGTCCATGCCTATGATGACAAAGTGTTTCATGCTGC
>JAJPYW010000200.1:0-2327 GCA_021204715.1 Prevotellaceae bacterium | reverse complement strand
TTTCATGCTGCCCGCTCTTTTACGGGTTCTCTGTGCAAAGGTAGTACAAAAACAGACAACTACACGGCATCGAAGTTAAATAATCACAATATAAGGTACTTTGTAATGCAAGGTACTAAGTATTGTATATATCTTTGCAGTGTCGTTATCGGCCGTAAAAGAGACGGTTGAAAAGAGAGACGGGAGATTGTGCTGCTTGTACAACGCTTGGCGATGGCATGGTTGCCTGCCGCTTGCGCCACCTGCGCAAAGCGCGGCGACGAGACTCCCCGCTTGCCTTTTCACCTGCTTTCCGCCCGGCTTCCGTTCTGGCGACACGCAGCCCAAGGGCTTGACCGTTAAAAGGAAGAAAGCATGGATGTAAACAACATGAAATCACAGATGCGCAAGGGGATGCTCGAATATTGCGTCCTGCTGTTGCTGCACCGCGAGGCGGCCTACGCTTCAGACATCATCTGCAAATTGAAAGAGGCGCGGCTCATCGTGGTGGAGGGTACGCTCTATCCGCTCCTCACCCGCTTGAAGAACGACGGCCTGCTCGTTTACGAGTGGGTGGAATCTACCCAAGGGCCGCCGCGCAAGTACTACCGGCTCACCCGTCAAGGCGAGGCCTTCCTCGGTGAGTTGGAATGTTCCTGGCAGGAGTTGGTCGATACGGTGAACCGCATCAGCCGTCCCTTGTTGCCGGCGTCCGAAAGGAAGGCCGTAGCCATTTAAACTGTTACCGTCATTAAAAAGTAAGCACAATGAAAAAGACATTGACCGTGAATTTGGGAGGCACCGTCTATTACATCGATATCGATGCCTTCCACCTGCTCGATACCTATCTGCAGAACTTGAAAGAACATTTCGGAAAGGAGACGGGAGGCGATGAAATCGTGGACGACATAGAGCGGCGCGTAGCCGAACTCTTCGCCCAACGGGTGGCAAGCGGGGAGCGTGTCATCACCTTGACAATGGTGGAGGAGGTGATACGTTGCTTGGGAAGGCCCGAAGAGATGGAGGATGACGGGGGCGCGGCCTGCGCCGCACAACCGGCAAGCGGCGCGGCCGGCGATGCCGCGGAAAACCATGAAGCCCATACATCTCCCGATGCCGGCAGCGGGGACAACGCCCACCGTGCCGACGGCAGTGCCGCAAGCACAGAGGAGACCGGCACCTATAAAGAGGGCACCACCGCGAAAGCCCGGCGCAAGCTTTTCCGCAACCCCGACGACCGCATCTTGGGCGGCGTGGCGGGCGGCTTGGCTCTCTATTTGGGCTGGAACGTAACGCTGCTGCGGCTGCTGTTGGTGGTGATTCTCATAGCCGGCCACGGCATCTTGATACCCGTCTACTTGGTGTGCTGGCTCATCATCCCCTTGGCGCGAACCGCCGCCGAGAAGCTGAGCATGGAGGGCAAGCCGGTAACTATGGAGAGCATCGGGCAGCGTGTCACCGGCTCTCTTTCCGACGCCAAGACACGCACCACGCTCCAGAAGATAGGCGACGGGCTCACGGCCGTCATCGGGTGGATATTGAAGGCGTGCTTGGTTATTGTCGTGGTGCTTTGCTGCCCCTTGCTGTTGGCATTAGGCATCGTCTTTGTGGTGTTGCTCTGCACGGTCGTGGCACTTGCCGTCGGGGGCGGAACCACGCTTTTCTCGCTCATTCCGCTGCCGTTTCATCTTTTCTCGCTCTCGGCAGCACCTGCCATCGCACTCGTCGCGTCGGCTATCTTGATAGTGGCCATTCCGCTCATCGGCTTGGTGTGGGCCATACTCTCCCGCCTCTTCCGCTGGCGGCCTGTGGCCACGTGGCTGAAGTGGACAATGGTGGTACTTTGGCTTGTGGCCATCATCGCCTTCGGCAGCTGCCTGCTGTTGCACGGGGGCATCTTCTCGGCGTTGCACCAGTTCGTCTTCGACGGCGGCCTGCCGAAGGGATGGCTGTTTTAGATTAAGGCTTCAACCACTTGTCGAGCCACTCGAAGAAGGTGCGTTGCCACAGCACGCCGTTCTGCGGCTTGAGTACCCAATGGTTCTCGTCGGGGAAGACGAGCAACTCGGCGGGCACGCCGCGCAACGTGGCGGCGTTGAAGGCGGCCATGGCTTGGTTGGCCAAGATGCGGTAGTCGCGCTCGCCGTGGATGCACAGTATCGGGGTGTCCCACTTGTCGACGAAGCGGTGGGGTGAATTGGCGAAGGTGCGCTGCGCCGTGGCGTTCTCTTTCTCCCAATAAGCGCCGCCCATGTCCCAGTTGGCAAACCACATCTCTTCGGTCTCCAAATACTGCATCTCCATGTTGAAGATGCCGTCGTGGGCGATGAACGCCTTGAAGCGCTTGT